>JAZRUD010000537.1:0-3784 GCA_045652385.1 Clostridia bacterium | reverse complement strand
ACCTTCTGCTCGGAGAACCGATGGCTGCTGACGGACGTGCTCCGGAAGGAGTGGGGCTTCGACGGCGTGGTGATGACCGATTGGGGCGCCATGCACGACCGGGTACCGAGTCTCAAAGCGGGGCTCGATCTCGAGATGCCGGGGGACACCGCCATCTGCCGCCGCTGGATTCTGGACGGGATCGCGGACGGCACGCTTCCCATGGAAGACCTTGATGCAGCGTGCCGGAACATTCTCCGGTGGATCGACCGCTATGCGATCCCCTCCGATCCCGCCGAGCCGGACTGGGAAGCCCATCACGTTCTGGCCGCCGAAATCGCCGCCGACTGCGCGGTGCTGATGAAGAACGACGGCACGCTGCCGCTGACGGGAAAAGAAAAGCTCCATGCGGCGGGCAAGCTCTTTGAGCAGATGCGCTATCAAGGCGCGGGCAGCTCCATGATCCGCCCCACCCGAGTGACCACGCCGAAGGACGCCTTCGACAGCCGGGGCGTGAAATATGATTATCCGCTCGACGAAGCCGATACGATCCTCGTCTTCGCCGGTCTCACCGACGAATACGAAAGCGAGGGCGGCGACCGGGAGCACATGCGGCTGCCGGAGGATCAACTCCGACTGATCGACTTGCTCTGTGACGCCGGGAAAAAGATCGTGGTGGTGCTCTTCGGCGGTTCCCCGGTGGAGCTGCCCTTCCACGACAGGGTGAACGCTATCCTCAACATGTATCTGCCCGGTCAGAACGGCGGCGCCGCCACGTATGAGCTGCTGTTCGGAGAGAAGAATCCCTCCGGCAAGCTGGCGGAAACCTGGCCGCTCCGCTATGAAGACGTTCACTCCCACGGAACCTTCGGCAGAGGCGTGAACGAGGTCTACGCAGAGGGCGTCGAGGTGGGGTACCGCTACTACGGCAAGCACAGCGTGCCCGTCCGCTTCCCCTTCGGCTACGGGCTCTCCTATACGACCTTTCGGAAGGAGCCGTGGCGGAAAAACGGCGACGCCTATGAGCAGACCGTCACCAACACAGGAGAACGCTTCGGCGGCGAGGTGGCTCAGCTATATATCGACGGAGAGCTGCGAGGGTTCCAAAAGGTCTATTTGGAGCCCGGCGAAAGCGTCACCGTTTCCATCGTGCCCGAACCGGCGGACGAAAAGACGTATGACGACACTCTTACCGTCCCCGCTGAACCGCCCCGTTTCCCGGTCACGCTGGAATCCCGGTTCACCGACCTCAGGCAGAGCTTTATGGGGCGCATCCTGTTCAACGCGGTGCTCAGCGTGGCGAACAAACAGGCCAGGGAAGCGGAAAAGCTGCCCGACGGCCCGGAAAAGGACAACAAGCGCAAGGGCGCCCTGTTCCTGAGGCGCATTCTCGAAAGCAACTCCCCCCGGTCCATGGCCATGTGCGCCGGAAAGTCCATGCCGTACAACTTCGCCCAGGGCTTCGTGGAACTGACCAACGGGCACTTGCTCAAAGGCGCCCGCTGCTTTATGAAAAAGATCGACGTACCCAAGCTTCCGAAGGAGGAACCGTAAATGAAACTGCCCGCAAGTCTCGTCCAATCCCCCAACGTCACCAAAAAAGAAAAATGGCTGGGGTATCTCCTGGGCCCCGCCGGCGCGCTGCTGCTGAACGCGGTGCTGGCCACCTATCTGAACGTCTACTACACGGACGTGCTGAACCTGACCCCCCTCTGGGGCGGGGTGTTCCTGACGGTCTTCCCCATCGTGTCGAAGATCATCGACGCCGTCACCAACGTCATCATGGGCCAGATCATCGACCGGACCAGGACCAAGGAAGGCAAGGCCCGGCCCTGGCTGCTGCTGTCGGCCGTGTTGGTGCCCATCACCGGCGTGCTGCTGTTCACCGTGCCGGAGGCCAATGACACCGTGAAAGCCCTGTGGGTCATGATCTCCTATAACCTCTTTTATTCCTTCGCCTATACCATCTTCAACATGAGCCACAACCTGATGGTGCCCCTCTCCACCCGCAACGGCACCGACCGGGGCGGTCTATCTGTCTTCAACCAGATCACCACCATCATGATGAGCGGCATCCTGGTGGCGCTGGTGTTCCCCATGGTCATCATGCCCGCCATCGGCGTGGACAAGACCAAGTGGATCACGCTCATGTCGGTCCTTTCGATCCTGGCCCTGCCCCTGACCCTTCTTGAATACTTCTTCACCAAGGAGCGAGTCACCGAGGAGATGGCCGAGGCGGAGAAGAAGAGCGATCTCTCCTTTGGGCAGCAGCTCAAGCTCCTGTTCACCGATAAATACATGGTGCTCATGTACGTATACTTCTTCATCTACACCGTGGGCGTGACGCTGAAGAACCTGGGCCTGGTCTACTATTGCAACTATGTGCTGGGCACCTATAACGACGGCATCACCCAGATGCTGGTCTCCGTCCTGGGCGGCATCCCCATGGGCATCGGCATCTTCGCGGTCTGGCCGCTGGCCAAGCGGTTCGGCAAGCGCAACGTCACCATGATCGGGTTCATCCTCTATGCCCTGGGGAGCCTCATCTGCTGGATCTTCTCCACCAACCTGGTGATCGTGCTCATCGGCCAGTTCATCAAAAACATCGGCGGCCTGCCCTGCGCCTACGTGTTCATGGCCCTGTTCGCGGACTGCCTGGACCATCTGGAATGGAAATCCGACATCCGTCTGGACGGCGCGGCCATGTCCATCTACAACATCATCGCCGTGGCCATGGTGGGCATCATGACGGGCGTCTTTAACTGGATGCTGGCGAAGGCGGGCTACATCGCGCCGTTTACGGCGAACAGCGTCGCCGATGCGGCGGGCACCCTGGCGGCCAACGGCTGGACACCGCAGCTGGCGCTGGACACTCTGAAGCCCGCGGCCGACGGCGTGCTGACCGTCGCCATGCAGCAGCCGGGCAGCGTCAACGGGGTCATCTCCTTCGCCTTCGTGGGGCTGGAGGTCTTCACCGGCGCCGCGCTGGTGATCATTCTCTGGTTCCTGAACGTGGAAAAGAACCTTCCGAAGGAGCAGGCCGAGATCAAAGCCCGCCATGAAGAGGAGAGCGGACGATGAACCCCATCCGCCTGAGAACAGAATATCTTTTTGACCCGCTGGGCATAGACCTGCAAAAGCCCCGGCTCATGTGGAACTGCGAGGGCGGAAAAAAACAGACCGCCTACCGGATCGTGACCGACCGCTGGGATTCGGGCAAGGTGCAGACCGACGTCATGCACGCGGACTACCCGCTGCCCCTGGGCAGCCGGGAGCGCGTCCGCTGGACGATCACGCTCTGGGACGAGAACGATGAAGCGGGCGAACCCCGGGAAGCCTTTTTCGAGATGGGGCTGCTGGACCCCTCCGACTGGATGGCGCAATGGATCACGGGGGACTACGTGCCCCGCAAAAAGGAGCGCTATCCGGTGGATTGCTTCAAAAAGACCATCGTGATCCGAAAGCCCGTCAAAAGGGCCCGTCTTTACGCCACCGCCTGCGGCCTGTATGAAACTGCCCTGGACGGGAAAAAGATCGGCGATTTCTGCTTTGCGCCGGGCTATACGGACTATCGCAAACGCGTCCAGTACCAGACCTACGACGTGACGGAACGCCTTAGTGCGGGGCCTCACGAATGGACCGCCCAGCTGGCGGACGGGTGGTATCGGGGCTCCTGCGGCGCCTGGGGGCTCAAAAATCAGTATGGCACGGAAACGAAGCTGCTGATGCAGCTGGAGATCACCTATGCTGACGGCGCTAAGGAGACGATGGGGACCGACGGCACCTGGGATTGGTCCGACGACGG
>JAZRUD010000536.1:0-1581 GCA_045652385.1 Clostridia bacterium | reverse complement strand
TGGAAAGCAGCCATGTCTGTCTCTCGTTCGTTTCGGCGAACTCAGCGGCGTCAAAGAACTGTCGCCGGGAGATCAATTTCGCGCTTTCGAGGAACATCGTGCTGCTGACGGTGTTTCTTGAGGAAACGCGGATCAGCTCGGGACTGGAGATGCAGATATCCACGTACCAATCGATCATGGGCTATACATACCCGAATCTTTCGTCGTTGGTGGACCGGATCGGGTCGTTGGACGTGACGGAGCCCTGCCGCGGGACGGGGGACGCATCTGCCATCGCCGAGGGAAGCGATGAATATACGGCGTCCGCATCGCCGAAGAAAAGGCGTGTCTGGCTTGCAATAACCGCAGTATTGGCTGCTTTGGCTCTATCGGCGGTCGCAGCTGCAGTATGGTTATGGCCCAAAGAAGCGGAAAACATAGGCAGCACCCTGGAGCCAACCGAGGAACCGGCTGAAGAAGCGTTAGCAAAAACCACGGAGGTACCATTCTCACAACCGATCCTGACGCCGGGACCGATTCCGGAGGGATACAGCGTCATGTTTCACGGAAAGTGGGAGGATGGCGCCGTTCTGCTGTGTGGAAACGGGGACGAAACCGTTCGCGTCGAGCTCACAGACGATCGCATACCTTACGGCTATCCCATATCGGAACAGCCGGGGAAAAACAATCCTGTTTGGAATATCGTGATAACTTTCGGGGAAGGACGCAGCCTGCTTTTTGATATACGCGCGAACCAGCTTTTATCTTCTTTCAAAAATCTGCACACCGAGAAAATGCTAACCATGTGGCAAGAGCGCAAAGACCTCGGCGGTTTCCGATATACCTTGATTGGCAATACGTTCTGCTTTGAATCGGTCCTTCCGGAGGATCTGTCTACGCAGGATATCGACTCCATCAACGTCTTTTTGGGAACGGAGGATACCACCTTGTCTGAATATTACTTTTTCCTGGACGAGTGATGCAGCTTGTTGCCAGCGCTTCATTCAAATAGCCTTGCTGCCGGAGGAAAGCATATGGATGGAAACATACAGAGGATAAAGCCCTACGAGGGAACGAGCCCATATATTTTTATCAGCTACAGCCATCGTGACTACGACCGCGTTGAACCCATCCTCCGGGAGCTGGCGGCCAGAGGATACCGCTTCTGGTACGACGAAGGGATCGACCCGGGAACGGAGTGGCCGGAGTCCATTGCCAGGCATCTGGAAAACAGCCATGTCTGTCTCTCGTTCATTTCAGCGAACTCAGCGGTATCAAAGAACTGTCGCCGGGAGATCAATTTTGCGCTTTCGAGGAACATCGTGCTGCTGACGGTGTTTCTTGAGGAAACGCGGATCAGCTCGGGACTGGAGATGCAGATATCCACGTACCAATCGATCATGGGCTATACATACCCGAACCTTTCATCGCTGGTGGACCGGATCGGGTCGTTGGACGTAACGGAGCCCTGCCGTGGGTTGGGGGGCGCATCTGCCATCGCCGAGGGAAGCGTTGAACATACGGCGTCCGCAGCGCCGAAGAAAAGGCGTGTCTGGCTTGCAATAACCGCAGTATTGGCTGCTTTGGCTCTATCGGCGGTCG
>JAZRUD010000535.1:0-8287 GCA_045652385.1 Clostridia bacterium | reverse complement strand
CGGGCCGCGTCCGTAAACCAGCGGCAGGCCGCGGCGGCGGAGCACTTCGACGCGATGATTGCTGAGGAGATGGCGGCGGCCAGGACGGCGGCGCCCACGGATACCCCCGCGCCGACGGCCACCCCGGGACCGACCTTGGCGCCCACGGCCGCGCCGACTCCCGAACCTACGGCAGAACCGACGCCGGAACCCACCCCGGAGCCTACGGCGGAGCCGGATCCCTCGTCCGAATGGTTCACCGACGGGGAGGAGATCGTGACCAAGGACCCGGACGCCGGCCGCTGGACCTATAAGAGCAGCACCCTGTTCATGGAGATCACCCGGCACACCGGCAAGGCCTCCAACCTGGAGTTTCCCTACTACGTGGCGGACATCCGCATGGGAGCGGACGAGTTCAGGACCGGTTTCGGCCACGAGAGCCGCAGCGGCATGACCTCGGCGGACGCCATGAGCATCGCGGCGCGGTACAAGGCCGTGCTTATGGTCACCGGCGACAACATCCTAAATATGGACCGGGAGAAGAAGGGCGTCCTTATCCGGGACGGCTGGACCTACAACAACGCCAAGAAGGCGGACATTTTGGTGTGGCGTCCCGATCGCATAGCCATGGAGCTGGTGCCCAAGGACAAGATCACCACGGCTCAGAATATCGCCGAGGGCGGCGTGGAGAACGTGATCTCCTTCGGCCCCATTCTGATCAAGGACGGGGTGAAGACCGGGAAGAAGACCCTGGAAAACAACTGGCTCTATAAGGTCAACCCCCGGGTGGGCGTGGGCATGATGGAGCCCGGCCACTTCATCGTGGTGGTGGGCGGCTATCGGAGCGACAACCCCAAGGCGAACCTCGGCTGGACTTTGACGGATTTTGCGGACGTCATGGAGGAGCTGGGCTGTCAGCAGGCCTACAACGTGGACGGCGGCGTGTCCGCCTGCATGATCTTCATGGGCGAGCGTTTGAACCAGGGCGGCAACAAGAAGGATTGGAGCCAGCTGAGGAACCTCCCCGACGGCATCATCTTCGGCTACTCCCCCAACGTGCCGGATTGATTCTTTAAAAACCTTCACGAAGATAAAATGCGATAGCAGAGATAAGGCATGCCCCTTCTCTGCTTTTTCTTTTCACATAAAACAAAAAGGTGCAAATATTCAAACTGTTATTTATAAATAACTCACTTTCTAATCACAATTTCTTACTGACAAACGGGTGGACTTGCGCTATAATACACTCTGTATATATATGTGGACGTATGTCCCTATGGAAGAAAAAGCGCCCCGACGCCGGGAGAAAGGAGGTCCGTCATGGAAAATGCGGCAAAAGCCGTGGATTTTCACCATATTCCCATCATGGTCCGCGAAGTGACGGAACTGCTTGAGCCCGCCCGCGGCGGCGTGTTCGTGGACGGCACCTTGGGCGGCGGCGGCCACAGCGAAGCCATCCTGAAGCTTCTGCCTCAAACGTCCCGCCTCATCGGCATCGACCGGGACGAAACGGCTCTTGCCGCGGCGACCGCCCGGCTCGCCCCCTTCTCTGACAGATTCACCGCCGTTCACGGCAACTTCTTTCACATGAAGTCCCTGCTGCTGCAGCGGGGCATATCGAAGGTGGACGGCATCCTGCTGGATCTGGGCGTGTCCTCCTACCAGCTGGACGAACCCAGCCGGGGCTTCTCCTACAAGGCGGAGGCCCCCCTGGACATGCGCATGGACCAAACCGCGGCCCTTACCGCGGCGGACGTGGTGAACGGCTACCCCGAGAAGGAGCTGGTCCGCATCTTCCGGGACTACGGCGAGGAGCGCTTCTCGCCCATGATCGCCCGGCGCATCGCGGAACGGCGGGAGCAGAAGCCCATCGAGACCACCACGGAGCTGGCGGACCTTATCGCCGGGGCCATCCCCGGGAAGTTCCGCTACAAGGAGCAGCAGCACCCGGCCCGCCGGTGCTTCCAGGCCATCCGCATCGAGGTCAACGGAGAACTGCAGGGTCTCAGGGAGGCGATCGACCAGTGCATCGATCTTTTGTCCCCCGGGGGCCGGATCGTGGTCCTCACCTTCCATTCCCTGGAGGATCGGATCGTAAAGACCGCATTCAGGACGGCGGAAAACCCCTGCGTCTGCCCGCCCAGGAGCCCACAGTGCGTCTGCGGCCGGACGCCCTACGGGAAGATATTGACCAAACATCCCCTGACCGCCTGCGAGGCGGAGCAGCGGGAGAACAGCCGGTCCGCCTGCTGCAAGCTCCGGGCCCTCCAAAAGGTGGGTCCAGGCATAGGAAAGACCGGGAACACGTATAGAGAAGGGAGGGCGTGAGCCGAATGGAAGTATCCTTTGACACCGAGAAGAAGACCGGCGCCGGCGCGCCCGTGACCCGCATCTACGCCCCCTCCCACCGGAACGGCCCCGAGGTCCGTCTGATCGAGGAAGCGGCGGAAAACCTGCCCGTGTATCCCCAGCCCCGGGAGAAGGATTTGGAAGCGGAACAGGCGGTGGAGGTGGAGAAGCCCAAGGTTCCCATCTACTCCCGGATTCTGATGATCATGGCGGTGTTCCTCATCGCGGCCACGGCCATCCTGGCCATCAGCGGCAGCGCCCAGAACGCCAAGATCTACACGGAGATCCACAGCCTGGACAGCGAGATATCCTCCTACAAGGAGAAGATCTCCCTGCTCCGCAAGGAACAGAGCACCCTGAACGACTACACCACCATCAACGAGGCCAACCAGAACGTGGGCCGCGTCATGAGCTGGAACGACAACTGATCGAAGAAAGGACCATCGTGGAGCAGAAAAAACGGAAAAAGATCAGGGCCCGGCGGCCCCGCATCTCCCGTCTTCGCCGGAAGCTGTTGATAGCTTCCGCTCTTGCCGTGGTCCTTTTATTGGCCCTGCTGGTGAACCTCTACTACGTGTCCATCATCAAAGGCCCCGAATACGCCAAGATGGCCCAGCGCCAGTGGCAGAGCTCCCTGTCGCTGAAAGCGGAGCGGGGAAAGATTCTGGATCGGAACGGCAACGTGCTGGCCGAGAGCTACACCACCTATCAGGTTTGCGTGAATCCCCAGGCCATCACCGAGGACGCGGACAGGGAGCGTATCGCCAATATCCTGTCCACCCTCCTCAACGTGAACTATGATACCATCATCAGCAAGATGACCAAGGTCAACCCCAGAGACGGCAAATTCTATCAGCAGGTGAAGATCAAGGACCAGGTGGAGTCCAACGTCATCGCCCAGCTGGTGACCTTCCAGGAGAACCGGGCCATCAGCTACTACGCCGACGTGAAGCGGAACTACCCTGAGGGGAATCTGTTCGGCCAGCTCCTGGGCTTCACCAACGTGGACGGCGACGGCCAGACCGGCGTGGAGCTCTCCTACAACACCATCCTCTCCGGCGTGGACGGCAAGCAGATGGCCGAGACGGACCGGGACGGCAACGAGATCCCCGGCGGCGAAAGCTCCTATATCGCGCCCATCGGCGGCGCGTCGGTCCAGATGACGGTGGACACGGGCATCCAGGGCTTTCTTCAGAGCGCCCTCGAGGAGGCGGCCCGGACCAACCTGGCCAAATACGCCTACGGCGTGGTCATGAACCCCAAGACCGGCGAGATCTACGCCGTCAGCTCCTATCCCACCATCGATCCCAACCATCCCCCCCGGACCGACGCGGAGACGCTGCTGGACCTGTCCCGGCAGCGGATGGTCACCGAGACCTACGAGCCCGGGTCCGTGTTCAAGATCGTCACCCTGGCGGCGGCCCTGGATTCCGGCACGGTGAACGATTCGACCTCCTTCAACTGCAAGGGGTCGCTGAACGTGCTGGGCCAGAAGATCAAGTGCTGGCGCACCCGGGGCCACGGCCGGGAGACCCTGGCCCAGGCGGTCCAGAATAGCTGCAATCCGGCCTTCATGTCCATGGCCCTGAAGATGGGCACGGATAAATTTTACGAATACATCTACGCCTTCGGCATGAACGACAAGACCGGCGTGGGCATCGGCGGCGAGACCACCGGCAAGGTGACCCACCGCAAGTACATCCGGGATACGGATCTGGCCAGGATCGGCTTCGGCCAGAGCATCTCCTGCACGGGCCTGCAGATGGCCACGGCGGTGTGCGCCGCCATCAACGGCGGGGAACTTTTGAAGCCCTACTACGTCCAGGACGTGGTGGCCACCGACGGCACCAACCTGGAGCACCACGAGAAGGAGGTGGTGCGGCAGGTCATCCGCCCGGAGACCTCCGCCCAGATCCGCAGATATCTCACCGGCGTGGTGGACTCGGGCAGCGGCAAGAACGCGGCCATCCCCGGCTACAGCGTGGGCGGCAAGACCGGCACCTCCCAGAAGTACGACGAGAACGGGAATGTGTCCAGCACCCTCCTGGTGGCCTCCTTCGTGGGCTTCGTCCCGGCGAACGATCCGGAGTACCTGTGCATGATCATCGTGGACGAACCCCAGGTCCCCGTGGTCTACGGCAGCACCGTGGCCGCGCCCTTCGTCCAGCAGGTGCTCAAGAACGTGCTCACCTACTACTCCGTGCCCATGGACCGGAACGAAAGGGCCGTTTCCGTGCCGGATGTGCGGGGCATGACCGTGGAGCAGGCCGTCAGGGCCCTGAAGACAGTGGGCCTGGACGCCACCTACATGGAGACGGAGCAGGCGGCCGCCGTCCAGCGCCAGAGCCCGGCCCCCGGGAACCTGGTGGTGAGAGACAGCCCCGTGATCCTCTACACCGCCTGGACCACCTTCCAGGGGGAGGAGGAGGAGATCGAGATGACCAAGGTGCCCAAGCTGGAGGGCAAGAACCGGATCAACGCTCTGGACGCCCTCACCAAAGCGGGCCTGGTCATGGACTACGATCGAAGCAGGAGCGCAGGCACCGTCACCGTGGCTCAGTATCCGGAGGGCACCTCCGTGCCCAAGGGGACCACGGTACACGTGGAATTTTCCGGCGGAGAAACCGCCGATTAACGAGTTTCGTCCCAAGGGGCGAAGGGAGACACAAGGAGAAAGTATGCTGTTATCCGTCATAGCCGAAGAGCTGCACGTGAGCCTTCCCGAACGGGAGGCGGAGATCACCGACGTAGCCTACGATTCCCGGAAAGTGACGCCCGGGGCCCTGTTCTGCTGCCTTCGGGGCGACAAGACCGACGGTCACCGCTTCGCCCGGCAGGCGGTGGACAAGGGGGCTGCGGCCCTGATCGTGGAGGAGAAGCTGCCGCTGGACGTGCCCCAGCTCGTCGTGACGGACGGGCGGGAGGCCATGGCCCGGTCGGCGGCCTGTTTCTTCGGCCATCCCGAGCGGAAGATGACCATGCTGGCGGTCACCGGCACCAACGGCAAGACCTCCACCACCTACATGGTGAAGGCCGTGGCGGAGGAGGCGGGGTTGAAGGTGGGGCTCATCGGCACCATCCACAATCTCATCGGCGACGAGGTGGTGGAGACCGAGCGCACCACCCCCGAGTCCGCGGACCTGTTCCGGCTGTTGAAGCTCATGTACGACCGGGGCGTGGACCTGGTGATCATGGAGGTTTCGAGCCACGCCCTGGCGCAAAACCGGGTGGCGGGCATCCGCTTCAAGGCGGCTTTGTTCACCAATCTGACCCAGGATCACCTGGACTATCACAAGACCTTCGAAGCCTATCGGGCGGCCAAGAAGAAGCTGTTCTATCAGACGGACCTGGCCATCGTCAACGAGGACGATCCCGCCGCCGCCTATATGAGCGAAGGGCTTCCGTGCCCCGTCTGGACCACGGGCATCTGCAAGGGCGGCGACTTCTACGCCAAGAGCATCGACATCACCACCGCCGGGGCCTCCTTCCACCTGTTCACCCCCAAGGGCGACGGGCGGGTGGACCTGCATATTTCGGGCCTCTTCTCCGTGTACAACGCCATGGGCACCGCGGCCCTCATGCAGGCGGCGGGCGTCCCCTTCACCTGCATCCGGCGGGGCCTGGAGAAGCTTCGCTGCGTGGTGGGGCGGCTCCAGGCGGCGGACACCTTCGGACGGCCCTTCGCCGTGTACGTGGACTACGCCCATACCCCCGACGCCCTGAAGAACGTGCTCGTCACGGCCCGGGGCTTCGCGAAGAACCGGCTCATCTCCGTCTTCGGCTGCGGCGGGGACCGGGACCACGGCAAGCGGCCCATCATGGGCGAGATCTCCGGCCGCTACGCGGACTTCTCCGTGGTGACCAGCGACAACCCCCGGACCGAGGACCCCATGGCCATCATCGACGCCATCGAGGCGGGCATCCGGCGTACCGCCGCCCCGTACATCGTCATCGAGGACAGGCGTCAGGCCATCTGTTACGCCCTGGACATGGCCCAGGCGGGGGACGTGATCGTGGTGGCGGGCAAGGGCCACGAGACCTATCAGGAGATCAACGGCGTAAAGCACCATTTCGACGATCGGGAGATCGTGGAGGACTACTTGCGGGAGGGAACGGATGGCCTCGGTACATAAGCTGCTGCTGCCGCTGCTGCTGGGGTTCCTGTTCACGGCGATCCCCGGCCCGGCGGTGATCCGCTTTTTGAAGCGCATGGACTTTCGCCAGACGGAGCGGCGGGAGGGGCCCCAGTCCCATCTCGTCAAGACCGGCACGCCCACCATGGGCGGGGTGTTCCTGCTCCTGGGCTGGCTGCTGGCCGCCCTCATCGGCGTGCGGGAGGGGTTCTCCCTGGTGCTGCCGGTGCTCCTCGTCATGGTCCTCTGCGGCCTCATGGGTTTTTTGGACGATTTCATCAAGATCAGCACCGGCACCAGCATGGGCCTGCTGCCCTATCAGAAGGTGCTGCTGCAGTTCGTGATCTCCCTGCTGGCGGCGGCCTGGCTCTATCGGAGCCAGGGGGTGGGTTCCGCCGTCACCCTGCCCTTCTCCGGCAAGAGCTGGGATATGGGGTTCCTTTACGTTCCCTTCGCCCTGTTCGTGCTCATGGGCACCATGAACGGGGTGAACCTGACGGACGGCCTGGACGGTCTCGCCGCGGGGACCTCCCTGGTGATCCAACTGAGCTACGTGATCCTCTTCGCCCTCATGCCCCTGCTGGCGGGCTTTGAGGGCTGGACCGGCGAAAGCGCCGACTACAGCGGCATGGCCGTCTTCGCCGCGGCGGGGGCGGGGGCCCTCATGGGCTTCCTCCTGTTCAACGCCTACCCGGCCCGGGTCTTCATGGGGGACACGGGCTCCCTGGCCCTGGGCGGCACCATCGCCATGGAGGCCCTGGTCCTGAAATCCCCCCTGCTTCTGCCCCTTATGGGCATCCCCTTCGTCCTTTCGGCGGTGTCGGTGATAATCCAGGTGGGGTCCTACAAGCTCCGCAAGGGGAAGCGGGTGTTCAGGATGGCGCCGCTGCACCACCATTTTGAGCTCCTGGGCGTGGCGGAACCCAGGATCACGGCCCTGTATATGCTCCTCACCGGCGCGTGCTGCGCCCTGAGCATCTATATTTTCACAAAGTAAGCGAGGTATTTGACTATGGCACAGCAAAAGACGGCCCTGATCGTGGGCATGGCCAAGAGCGGCATCGCCGCCGCCCGGCTCCTCTATGAGAACGGCTATCGGGTGATCATCAACGACATGAAGCCGGAGATCAAGGGCCTGTTCGACGCCCTCAGCGGCATCGCCTACGAGGTTCGGCTGGGCGACGATCCCATGGATCTTTTGGACGGGGTGGACCTGCTGATCCCCAGCCCCATCATTCCCTTCTTCCGCCCCTTCATCGTGGAGGCTCAGCGCCGGGGCATCGTGGTCATCAGCGAGATCGAGCTCGGCTACCGGTATTCCACGGCGGACTTCGTCTGCATCACCGGCACCAACGGCAAGACCACCTGCACCACCCTCACCGGCGAGATATTCAAGGCCTCCGGCCGGAAGACCTTCGTGCTGGGGAACATCGGCGTGGCCATCTCCGCCCACGCCATGGAGACCAGGCCCGGGGACGTGATCGTGGCCGAGACCGCGGCGCTGCAGCTGGAGGGCAACGTCCGCTTCCACGCCAGGGCCGCGGGCGTGTGCAACATCACCCCGGACCACATCGACCGGTTCGGCTCCATGGAAAAGTACATCGCCGCCAAGGCCAAGATCTTCGACAACCAGACCGCCGAGGATTTCGCCGTACTGAATTGGGACGACCCCATCGTCCGGGACTTTGCGAAGCTCACCCCCGCCCGGGTCCTGTATTTCTCCCGCAGGGAGCAGGTGCCCGAGGGCATGTACATGGACGGCGACACCATCATGCTCCGCTGGGACGGCGCGGATACCCCCTTCATGGATCGGAAGGAGATCTACA
>JAZRUD010000534.1:0-3765 GCA_045652385.1 Clostridia bacterium | reverse complement strand
CCAGCTGCTGTTCCCCGCCGGACAGGTGGTCGAAGGGGCGCCCCGCAAGATGGGAGATGTCCCCCCGTTCCATGGCGTCCCGGGCCGCGGCCCGCTCCCTCTCTCCGGGTACGGCGAAGGGCGATAGGGTGTGGCTGGTGCCCATGAGCACCATATCGAAAGCGCTGTAGCGGAAGGACAGGGGGTGGGCCTGGGGGATGGCGGCCACCCTGTGGGCCCGCGCCCGGGGGGTGAGGGCGGCGAGGTCCGCCCCGTCGGCGACGATGCGGCCCGTGTATTTGCGCTCCTGGCCCATGACGCACTTGAAGAGCGTGGTCTTTCCCACGCCGTTGGGGCCCAGGATGGCCAGCAGCTCTCCGGCTTCGGCGGTGAAGCTCAGCTCGCGGAGCACGGGGTACTTCCCATAGCTGAAGCTCAGGTTTTCCACGACCAGACTCACAGGTTTTCCTCCTTCCGGGTGATGAGGTAGAGGAAGAAGGGCGCGCCCACCAGGGCGGTCAAAATGCCGATGGGGATCTCCACCGGAAGCAGGTTCCGGGACACGTCGTCCACCAGCAGCAGAAAGGCGGCTCCGCAAAGGAAGCTGCCGGGCATGAGATAGCGGTGATCGCTCCCCAGGACCTTCCGGCACAGGTGCGGCACCACCAGACCCACCCAGCCGATCGTGCCCGAGAAGGACACGCTGGCCGCGGTGACGAGGGTGGCCGAGAGGAGCAGAACAAGCCGCACCCGGTTGGTGTTCACGCCCAGGGCTCTCGCTTCGCTTTCGCCCAGGCTCAGCAGGTTCAGCTGCCAGCGGAGCAGGAACAGGGGCGCGAGGCCCACCGCCATGGGCAGGAAGGCCAGGGGAATATCGGAGAGCCGGGTCCCCGACAGGGACCCCATGAGCCAGTAAGTGATCTGTGGCAGCTGGTTGGAGGGATCGGCTGCCAATTTGATATAGGAAGTACCGGCGTTGAACAGGGAGGAGAGCATGATGCCCGCCAATATGAGGTTGACGAGCCGGGACCCCGGCGCTCGGCGTCCGACCAGCATCGCAAGGCCCACGGCCAAGAGGCTGAAGCCGAAGGCGGAAAGGGTGATCATCCTTGTGGACGCCCCCAGCAGAATGGCCAGGGCGGCTCCGAAGGCTGCCCCGCTGGAGGCCCCCAGGATGTCCGGGGAGGCCATGGGGTTGTGGAACACCCCCTGAAAGGCGGCCCCCGCCGCGGACAGGGAGCAGCCCACCAGGCACGCCATGAGGATCCGGGGCAGGCGGATGTTCACCACCACCGTCTCCATCTCGGCCGTCCAGGTCCGGGGCAGGGTCCCCTGACCGACGAACAGCTCCGCGAACCGGGTGAAGAGGATCTTCACCACCTGCCACGCCGGCACCCCATACCGACCCAGGGAGAAGGAGACCAGAAAAAGGGCCGCCAAAACCAGGCTCAAGATCAGCAGGGCGCGGCGGGCTTTTCTTTCGCGGTCCATGGTCCTCCTCCTTTTCGTTATTTTCGCGTAAAGATAACGCTTGCCTACAGTATACCCTGCCCGAGCCCGTTTGTCCAGCCCTTTGGACAAAGAGGGGGATTGCCTGGGACGCCGATTCGTGGTATATTCTGTCATATTATCCATACTCGGAGGAGCCCTCCATGATCATCCACGACTACGATCCGCATACCCGGCCCATCGTCCGGATGGAAGCCTTCTACGGCGAGAAAAAACACCTGGTGGACAGGTGCCTGGTCATTTTCTCCAAGGAGATCCACGACCATCTTCTGAGCCGATACGACTGCGACGTCATCGGCCACATCGGCGCCTGCAACGGCGCGACCCCGATCTATCGCTTCGATTTGGACGGGACGCCCGTGGCCTTCTACCTGAGCGCCATCGGGTCGGCCATCGCTTCCGGTTCCTGCTATGAGGCCCACTGGCTGATCGGCGCGACAAAGTTCATTATGTTCGGCTCCTGCGGCAGTTTGGACGGGGAGGCGACAAAGGGGCGGTACATCGTCCCCACCGAAGCCTACCGGGGCGAGGGCGCGTCCTACTACTACGCCCCGGCGACCGACTATATCGAGGTCAAAAACGCCGACCGGGTGGCCGCCATCCTGGAGAAGCTGGGGGCTCCCTATGTGAAGGGCCGGGTCTGGACCACGGATTCCATACTCCGGGAGACCGTGGGCCTGGTGCAGCGGCGGCGGGCCGAGGGGTGTATCGCCGTGGAGATGGAAGTGGCCGGCGTGGAGGCGGTGTGCGACTTCTACGGCCTGGAGCTGTATGATTTTCTGGAGGCCGGGGACGTGCTGGCGGAAAGCAGTTACGATGCCGCGGGGCTGAAAAGCGCCAATCACAATCTGGGCAAGCTCTACCTTGCCCTGGAGATCGCAAAACGGATATAAGGAGGAAAGGGTATGCAATCCACCTGGACCCTGCCCGAAGGCTACGGGCAAAAGTATCTCATCGACCTGAAGGACAACAAGAAGCAGTTCTGGATCGTCAACGGCCTGTCCATCGGCATCATGCTGGTGCTGCTGGGCCTCTTCTTCTGGCTCATGTGGCTGGGCGTGATGGACCTGCAGGCCAAACGGCTGCCCATACAGCTGCTGGTCATGGCCGTGGGCATGATAGCGTATATCCCCCTTCACGAGCTCCTGCACGGCGTGTTCATGCGCCGCTATTCCGGCAGGAAGGCCAACTACGGCTTCACCCTGGTCTACGCCTACGCGGGGAGCGAGTGCTACTTCACCAAGCGCCACCATCGCATCATCTCCCTTGCTCCGGTCACGTTCTGGGGCCTAGTGTTCCTCGCTCTCCTGTTCCTGGTGCCTCTGGGCTGGCGGTGGGTGGTCTACGTATGGCTGATGTACAATCTCTCCGGCGCGGCGGGGGACTTCTACGTGTTCTGGCGGCTGGGGAAGGAGCCGGACACCATCCTCTGCCAGGACACCGGCGTCCGCATGGCCGTGTTCGACAGGCAGTAAAGGGATATGCTGCCATGAAAAAAGGCTGGTGGCTCTGCATACTGATCCTGCTTTTGTTTATGCCGGGTTGTCGGGAGAAGACGGTCACGGTTCAGAATGAGGATGATGGGAAGCTGCGCATCGATAAGCAACATACCGTCGACTTTTATCTGGGCAGTGAGGAGGCAGGGGTCGATCCCATCACGGAGCAGTGTTTGCAGATGATTGGCAACGGGGAGCCGGACGAGATGGACGATCAAGAATGGCCGCCCGGCGGTACGGTGCTGACCTATCATATCAATGGCGCTGCGTTCCGCATACTGGAGTACGGCGAGGAGCCGGACCGAGAGAAGGTCTTGATGGCCATCGCGCTGGGCGAAAACCACAAGCTTCAAAGCGGCATCCACATCGGCAGTACGGAAGCGGAGCTGAAGCATAGCTATGAGGGCAGACCGACGGTCGATCTTCACGGATATGACGTGAATAACGAACTTCGGGTATACGTCCTGTATGGCCCCTGGTACGAGCGGTATCTGATCCTCTTCGAGGTGGACGTCGGGACCGGTCGGATCATCGGCATAGACTATGAATTGGATATATAAGAAATGGGGCGGCGTCAGCCGCCCTCACGCATATAGTTGGCTCCTTTTTTGAAATTGTATATTCTTATGCACAAATTGAGTTGATTACGGGAGAATGGTAGTATGGTCCGTAGAGAATTGCGATTCGTGGAGGTATCCTTGCCATGGATGTGGATCATTCCCTTGCCCCGGTCATTTTGGACGGAGAGAGCCTGACCATCGAGAAGGTGGTGAGCGTGGCC
>JAZRUD010000533.1:0-15881 GCA_045652385.1 Clostridia bacterium | reverse complement strand
AAGAAGGGCGGACCCAACTGCATCGGCTTCTCTTTGAATAAGGAAGGAGAGGTCCTGACTCTTATGGACGCCCATATGGAGGAGATTTCCTCTCTTATCGTGCCTACCCTTATACGAGACGTTTCCTATGCGCGCCGTGATGACGGCTCCTACGGATACTGCGATCTGCCTACGCCTGGAGCAGCGAACGGGAGCAATATTCTGGACAAAATGCCGCTTTCTTCGCAGCTAATGAAGGATCCGGAGTCTGAATCGGCAGACAAACCGAGATCTCCTGATATCCTGATCACTGAGATCGTCTCGAAAAACGATGCATCCCTTCGCGCTGACGGCTGTGACGGATGTACGGAATGGGTCGAGCTGTTCAACCCCAACGATACGCCGGTCTCACTAGCCGGGTTCACGCTGACGGACGATATAATGGAAACGGATCGACACAATCTGCCTGAGGTGGAATTGTTGCCCGGCCAATACCTGACCGTTTGCTGCGGACGTAAAGCCTGCGCCGCAGAAGGGCATGTGCGCATCGATATCGGGCTGTCTAATCAGGGAGAAGAACTGTTCCTGTTCGACAGCAACGGGTACTTGCTGGATCATGTAGCTTTCCCGCCGCTTTCCGCCGACGTTTCCTGGGCTCGGCGTTCTGACGGGAGCTGGGGATACGATGCTCAAACCACACCCGGGACGATGCCCGTTGACGCGAACGTTTTGTCCGATCTTTCTCCCCAGTCTATGGAAGATCCTTTCAGCACCGTGCATATCCATGAAGCGCTCTATCGAAATGATCGCAGCATTATGGACGAAGACGGGGATCGATCCGATTTCGTGGAGCTGTACAACCAAGGAGAGGAGGCCGTCGATCTATACGGCTGGTATTTGAGCGACGATCCCGAAAAGATGGATAAATGGCCTCTACCGCACGTTTCTATGGCGCCTGGGACATATCTGCTCGTATTCCTGTCCGGAAAAGACAGGGACAGGGGAGAGCTGCATGCATCGTTCTCCCTGCGCGCCGGAGAAACTCTGACGCTGTATAACAGCGTAACCCGTCGATACGATGCGATCTTGATCCCGGAAACGGAAAAGAACGTATCCATCGGCCGCGACGATAGCGGAACGATCGTCTATTACAGCCATCCAACGCCGATGGAGGAAAATGGGAATCCGCTGACCACCGGCAAATAAATATATCTTTCATTCGCCCGACGATCGTCTCGGGCTTTTTTCTTAAAAGCAAAACTGCAGATTAGGGGAACATATGATTCAAATAATTATATCTTGTTTGAAATGACATAACATGATATACTATGGCGGAATATGAAAGGAAGGCATGTATGCGGATTTTAGGGATCGATCCCGGATATGCGCTGCTGGGCTACGGTGTGATCGACACCGATGGGCGCACCGCCTCTGCGGTGGATTACGGGGTGGTGGAAACCAAAGCCGGCGCACCCTTTCCCGAAAGGCTGCAGCGCCTGTATGACGGCGTCGCTCAGCTGGTGGAAATGTATCGTCCCGATTGTGCGGTGTTTGAGGAACTGTTCTTCTATCACAACATCACCACAGCCATCTCCGTAGGTGCCGGACGAGGCGTCGCGATCCTGGCGGCTCAGCAGAAGGGGCTCCCGTTGTATGAGTATACGCCCATGGAAATCAAGCTGGCTGTCACCGCCAACGGCCACGCCGACAAAAAACAGGTGCAGCATATGGTAAAACTCCTGCTGAACCTGAAGACCGACCCCAAGCCGGACGACGCGGCGGACGCCCTGGCTGCGGCCCTTTGCCACAGCTCTACGTCACGGCCGGCAGCGGAAGAGTTCCGAATCAAGTAACAGGAGGGAAGATGTACGCCTATATTCGTGGGATCGTTTCGGATATCGCTGCGGATCGAGCCGTGCTCGAAGCAGCCGGCGTAGGATACGAACTGTTCGCAGGTCGAAAAACCCTGGACAAGCTCATTCTCGGCGAGGAAGCCAAACTGTTTGCTCATCTGCACCTGGCGGAAGGCGTTCAGGCACTATACGGCTTCTATGATCCCGAGGAACGGGAGATGTTTCGCCGATTGATCGGCATTACCCGTGTGGGGCCGAAGCTGGCGATCAGCGTACTTTCCGTCATGGAGCCGTCCGACGTGATCTCTGCCGTCGTTACAGACAATCCCGCTGCCTTCGATTCCGTCCAGGGCATGGGCCGCAAAATGGCTCAACGCGTCATTCTGGAGCTGAAGGAACAGGTCAAGGACGTGCCAGCAGTTGCCGGAAAAGCAGGAGCGCCTATCCAGGCGAACGTGGCGGAGAACATCCGTTCGGAGGCCGTTCAGGCGCTTGTGGCTCTTGGGTACGACGGGCTGACCGCTTCTCGGGCCGTTTCGGCTGTGGAGGAAGCGAAGAACGTGGAAGAATTGATCACAAAGGCCCTGCGCAAGCTGGCAAGATAGCGAGGAACGATGAAAGAAGACGATCGGATCATCACCTCCTCCATGCGGGAGGAAGATATAAAGAACGACTACAGCCTTCGCCCCAAGTTCCTGAGCGAGTACATCGGTCAGGACCAGGCGAAGGAGCATATCTCCATCTATATCTCCGCCGCCAAATCCAGGGGAGAATCCTTGGACCACGCCTTGCTGTACGGTCCTCCGGGCCTGGGGAAGACAACGCTGGCCGGCATCATCGCCAACGAAATGGGCGTGAATCTTCGGGTAACCAGCGGACCGGCCATCAGCCACGCAGGGGATTTAGCAGCCATCCTTACCAATCTGGCGCCCGGGGACGTGTTGTTCATCGATGAGATTCATCGGCTGAATCCGGCCGTAGAGGAGGTCCTCTATCCGGCCATGGAGGATTATGCCCTGGATATCGTCATCGGCAAGGGGCCCGGCGCCCGCAGCATCCGGCTGGATCTCCCGAAGTTTACCCTGATCGGCGCCACTACCCGGCTCGGCATGCTCAGCTCCCCTCTCAGGGATCGGTTCGGCATCAAGGAGCAGCTGCAGCTTTATTCACCTGAGCACCTAAAGGAGATCATCGTCCGCAGCGCCCAGATCCTGGGCATCGAGATCGACGAGGAGGGGGCTTTGGAGATCGCATCCCGTTCCCGGGGCACCCCCCGTATCGCCAATCGGCTATTGCGTCGAGTCAGGGACTATGCCCAGGTGAAAGGCACCGGCTGTGTGGATTTAGTGACAGCCCAGAAGGGACTCAATATGTTGGCCATCGACGAACTGGGCCTCGATGCTGTGGATCGCCGTATGCTCATCGCTATGATAACTATCTTCAAAGGCGGACCTGTGGGGCTTGACACCATCGCCGCCTATACGGGAGAGGACGCCGGCACCATCGAAGACGTGTACGAACCGTATCTCCTGAAGCTCGGTTTTCTCGCTCGCACCAATCGAGGCCGCATCGTCCTGCCTGACGCTTACGCTCATCTGGATTATCCCGTGCCCGAAACGGCTGCCCCGCCCCAACAACTGAAACTGGAGGTATGATCACCCATGTTCAATAAGAAAAAAAAGCTGATCGAAGAACAAAACAGGATCATCTCGGACCTGAAAGAAAAGCTGCAGTCACAGCAGCTTGAACTGGATACGGTCAAATCCCAGCTGGAAGCCTATCGGCAGCGGGAATTCGCTATCTCCCGGGCTCTTACGGACGCCGCCGAGACCGCAAGCCGAATCGTGACCGACGCGCAGAGGGAGTCCGACGATATCCATGATTCGGCTCAGAAGGAGTTCATTGCTTCCCAAAAGAAGGGGGAAGCGTTGGTTCAGTCCGCCTATGAGAACGCACGGGATATCATCAAGGAAGCGGAACAGACCCGCGAGCAGAAGATCAAGGATACCGACGAAGCGGTCAGTTCCTATGTGCAGCTGCTGAACCAGTTCAACGAAACCATGAAGGACCAAGCCAGGCAAGCAGAGGAGAACATAAAAAAGATCTCCGATTACTACTCTCGCCTGAACACCGCTCTGCCGGAGCTGTTCGGCGAGATACCGCAGATCAGCGATATTATCGGGAAACAGGAGGATGAGCCCTTGCCCGATCCCGAAGGTGACCCGGCTCAGCTCATGCGCAACATCTACGCCATCGAGAACAGGTATCTCATCCACGAGGATATGCCCGATAGAACCAGCGCCCCTGAGGAGACGGATGAAGCTCCGGAAGTAACCGAGCCGGCGGAAGAAGATCCTGCCGAGCAGAAAGAAGTACCTTCTTTCGACGAGGAAGAGGAAGCTGTAATCAAGGTTTCCGATATTATCTCGGAGGACGTTGGAACCATCGACACAGACGAACTCATCACCAAGACCGCCGCTCTGGGCAATGGCCCCTTTGAAGAGGCAGAATAACGCGAGTATTCGCTCGCTTATCATATTAAGAAAATTAACAGGAGGAAACATAGTATGGCAAAGAAGACAGTAGAAGACATTCAGGTCGCCGGCAAGCGCGTCCTATGCAGGGTGGACTTCAACGTACCTCTGACAGAGGACATGAAGGTGGCTGACGACAAACGAATCGTGGCTGCCATGCCCACCATCCAATATCTGCTGGATCATGAAGCGAAGGTGATCCTTTGCTCCCATTTAGGCCGTCCCAAGGGCAAGGTGGATATGAAATACACCCTTGCGCCCGTTGCTGATCGCCTCCGGGAGCTGCTGCCGGAAGTCCGGGTCCAGTTCGCTTCCGATACGGTGGGGGAGAGCGCCCAAAAGTGCGTGGCCGATATGAAAAACGGCGAGATCGTGCTCCTGGAGAACACCCGGTTCCAGAAGGAGGAGGAGGCTAACGATCCCGAATTCTCCAAAAAGCTGGCTGACCTGGCGGACATCTTCGTATCCGACGCATTCGGCACCGTCCACCGCGCTCATGCGTCCACTGCAGGCGTAGCTGAATATCTCCCCGCCGTTGCCGGATTCCTGATCGGCAAGGAGCTCGGCATCATGGGCGAAGCCCTCAACAACCCCCAGCGCCCCTTCGTGGCCATTCTGGGCGGCGCCAAGGTCTCCGACAAGATCGGCGTCATAAAGAATCTGCTGGAGAAGTGCGATACTCTTCTCATCGGCGGCGGTATGGCCTACACTTTTTACAAGGCCCTGGGCTATGAGATCGGCCACTCCCTGCTGGACGAAAATAGCATCGACCTGGCTAAGGAACTGATGGCGGATGC
Source organism: Clostridia bacterium (assembly GCA_045652385.1). Lineage (GTDB taxonomy): Bacteria > Bacillota > Clostridia > Christensenellales > CAG-138 > RUG472. The sequence continues at coordinate 10,718 of JAZRUD010000533.1, read as the reverse complement.
CAAGGTTCGCGGCGTGAACCTGATGCTGCCCGTAGACACCGTGGTGGCTCCCGAGTTCTCTGCGGACGCCGAGTATAAGACTGTTCCCTCCGATGACATCCCCGCCGGCTGGATGGGTATGGATATCGGCGAAAAGACCCGCGCCGAGTATGCTGAGGTCATCAAGGCTGCCAAGACCGTCATCTGGAACGGGCCCATGGGCGTGTTCGAGTTCCCCAACCCCGCCAAGGGCACCTCTGCCGTGGCGGAGGCTTGCGCCGAGTGCAAAGGTACCACCATCATCGGCGGCGCCGACTCCGCTTCCGCAGTGAAGAAGCTGGGCTATGCCAAGAAGATGACCCATATCTCCACCGGCGGCGGCGCTTCTCTGGAGTTCCTGGAAGGTAAGGTCCTTCCCGGCGTGGCCGTGCTGAACGACAAGATCGACCGTATGCCCATCATCGCCGGCAACTGGAAGATGAACAAGACCCCCGAGGAAGCCAAGTCGCTGGTCAGCGAACTGATCCCCCTGGTGAAAGATGCCAAGTGCGACGTGGTGGTCTGTCCGCCGTTCGTGGATCTTTGCCCCGTGAGTAAGCTCATCGAAGGTACCAATATCCATCTGGGCTGCCAGAACATCCATTGGGCCGAGAGCGGCGCCTACACGGGCGAGATCTCTGCCAGCATGCTGGAGGCCTTCGGCGTGGAGTACGCCATCATTGGCCACAGCGAGCGCCGCGCCTACTTCGGCGAGACCGACGAGGGTGTGAACAAGCGGGCAAAGGCTGCTTTGGCCAACGGGATCGTCCCCATCATCTGTGTGGGTGAGACATTGGAGCAGCGGGAAGCGGGCGTGACCGAGTCCTTCGTCAGCGGACAGACTGAGGCCGCCTTTGAGGGCATTCCTGCAGAAGACGCTGTAAAGGTGGTTATCGCCTATGAGCCCATCTGGGCCATCGGCACCGGCAAGACCGCCACCGCAGAAGACGCCAACGCTACCATCGCCGTGATCCGTAAGACCATCGCGGGCATTTACTGTGAAAATGTCGCTCAAAAGGTTCGCATCCAGTATGGCGGCTCTATGAAGCCCTCCAACGCCACCGAGCTCATGAGCATGCCCGAGATCGACGGCGGCCTCATCGGCGGCGCTTCCCTGAAAGCTGCGGATTTTGCAGACGTGGTGAACTATTGATGAAGCCTATTACCGCATTGATCATCCTGGACGGCTTCGGCTATCGGGAGGAGAAAGATTATAACGCCATACTGACCGACGGTGCAGTCCACTTCATGCACCTGTGGAAAACCTGTCCCCACACTTTGCTCGGCGCCAGCGGCTTGGACGTAGGTTTGCCGCGGGGTCAGATGGGCAACAGTGAGGTGGGGCACCTGAATATCGGCGCCGGCCGCATCGTATACCAGGAACTCACCCGAATCACCAAAGCCATCGAGGACGGGAATTTCTTTGAGAATCCTGCGTTTCTCAAAGCTGTGCAGAACTGCAAGACCCATGATTCAGCTTTGCATCTGTTCGGTCTCTGCTCCGACGGCGGCGTCCACAGCCACCTGGATCACCTGTATGCACTGTTGGAGTTGGCGAAACGAAATGGGCTTTCTAAAGTGTTTATCCACTGCTTCATGGACGGTCGCGATACCCCGCCCAAAAGCGGCAAAGGGTATCTGGAAGCCCTGGAAGCCAAACTTGACGAGATCGGCGTCGGCAAGATCGCCACGATTTCCGGTCGGTACTACGCCATGGATCGGGACAATCGTTTCGAGCGGGTCCAGCAGGCCTATGCAGCCCTGACTTATGGAGAAGGATTTACGGCGACAACAGGCCATGACGCCATGCAGCTTAGCTACGACCGTGGCGATACGGACGAGTTCGTGAAGCCGACGGTCATTGTAGAAAACGGCAAGCCCGTGGCCACCGTGCAGCCTAACGACAGCGTCATCTTCTTCAACTTCCGGCCTGACCGGGCGCGGGAGATCACTCGGGCTTTCATTTTTGAGGACTTCGACGGCTTCGAGCGTCGCAATGGGTTCTTCCCCCTGACCTATGTGTCCATGACCCAGTACGACAAGACCTTCGAAGATAAGCTCACCGTAGCCTTCAAACCCCAGACGCTGAAGAACACCTTAGGTGAATATCTGGCGGCCAACGGCAAGACCCAGCTTCGTATCGCAGAGACGGAGAAGTATGCCCATGTGACATTCTTCTTCAACGGCGGTGTAGAGGCCCCCAATCCCCTGGAGGATCGGTGCCTGATTCCTTCGCCGAAAGTGCCCACATACGACATGCAGCCGGAGATGAGCGCATACCTGGTGGCAGATGAGGTGGTGAAGCGGATCGAGAGCGGCAAATACGACGTGATGATCCTTAACTTTGCCAATCCTGACATGGTGGGGCATACGGGCGTCATGGAGGCGGCTGTGAAGGCGATCCATGCCGTGGACGAGTGTCTCGATAAGGTAGTCACCGCCATTTTGAATAACGGCGGACGCTGCCTCATTACCGCCGATCACGGCAACAGCGAGTATATGTGGGACTACGAGGAGAACGCCCCGTTCACCGCCCACACCACGAACCCCGTGCCCTGCGTATATGTGGACGCTGCCGAGAAAGATGTGCAGCTTCGGGAGGGCGGACGCCTTTCCGATCTGGCCCCCACGCTTCTCGATATGCTCGGCCTGCCCAAACCTGTCGAAATGACCGGCACTACCCTGTTCGCAGAATAAAAAAGTGCCAAAAAGGGCTAAATCTTACCCTTGCAAACCGCGAAACAAGGTGGTATAATACCAACCGCAGTCAATTTGGGAGGATGTTTTATGAGTCTTGCTATCGAAATCGTTCTTGTTCTCGTGTCCGTTGTGCTGATCGTGGCCGTGCTGATGCAGAAGAGCAAGTCCGCCGGTTTGGGCTCCGCCTATGGCAGCGATACCGAAACCTTCGGCGTGAAGGGTCGTGAGGCCAAGAAGGATCTTCAGCTGTAGAAGATCACCCTTATTTGTGCCTGTGTCATCGCTGTGCTGGCGCTGGTGCTCATGTGCCTCGGTTAATAAGCTGTATGAAAGGCGGTACAGCGAAGATTCGTTGTACCGCTTTTTATTTGGAAAGGTGAAAGGAAAGGATGCCCGTTCATAAGGGAATAAAAGTGGCCGCCGTCAACCGGAAGGCCCGCCATGATTACTTTATCGAAGATACCCTGGAGTGCGGCATCGCGCTCACGGGTACCGAAGTAAAGTCTATCCGTAAAGGTTCCCTGAATCTGAAGGACGCATACGCCATGGTGAAAAACGGGCAGCTTCAGCTCATCGGCATGCACATCAGCCCCTATGAGCAGGGCAACATCTTTAACCACGATCCTTTTCGCACAAGAACTCTCCTCGCTCACAAGCGAGAGATCGTCAAGCTGTACGGCAAGCAGCAGGCAGAGGGATACAGCCTCATTCCTTTATCTGTTTACTTCAAAGACGGAAAAGTGAAAGTGGAGCTTTCCCTGGCAAAGGGCAAAAAGCTTTATGACAAGCGCCACGATATCGCCGATCGGGATGCAGATCGCGAGATGGACCGGCGTATGAAGGATTACAAAGTGCGGTAAACTATCCCATGGGGGTGAAATGGTTTCGACGGGGATAGTGAGGGCCGGATAAGCGAGCCGAAGCCCCGAGCTTCGATAAAAGCGGGACCTGTTAAAATAACAGACAACTACAACGCACTTCCTGTCGCTGCCTAAGCGCGTGACAGCGTCCGCCTGAGAAAACCTATCGTCTTGGATACGGGCGTCATTTAGGATAGGGAACGAATCCGGGTAAGCTTTGCCCCGGACCGGACTTTATGAAGCTACCGGACCGGCGATCCCGCCGTTGGGAACGCCGCAAGGGGAATACTTGTACGACGGCTACGCTCGTAGAAAGTTGGGTTATCATGTTCTCGGACGGGAGTTCGACTCTCCCCACCTCCACCACAAAAAAGCAACCGCCAATTGGCGGTTACTTTTTTGTCTGTTGAGATAAAGAGTCGAACTGATTGCGGTAGTGAATGAAGCGCCGGTGGCGCTTCAGAGCCGTGATCTGAGAGAGGCCGCAGCCGAGGGTTCGACTCTCCCCACCTCCACCACGAACAAAAGCACCGCTATCCTGCGGTGTTTTTGTTTGTACGGAGATAGGGCAGGGGAGAGTCGAACTGGGCGGGGAGTGAATGAGGTTCCGGTGGAGCCTCAGAGCCCGCCCTGACCGAGCCCTTCGAAGGCGAGAGGAAACTCTCCCCACCTCAGTTTATTCCCATATGTTGTGTTTCCTTCGTGTTTCCATCTCAACATCTTCCGCTTTTTTCAAAAAATATATTGAACAAATTATGAACATGTGATAAGGTAAAAGACAATAAATCGGAAAGGAGATACGTCAATGCCTGGGCGCAAAAGTCGCTTGATCGGCTGCCTTTTGGGCGGTGCCATCGGGGATGCCATGGGATATCCCGTGGAATTCATGCGCTATACCGATATCGCGCGGTACTTCGGCGGCGCAGGCGTTCGCGACCTTTCCAGCAGCAATTTGATCTCCGACGATACGCAGATGACCCTCTTCACAGCAGAAGGTCTTTTGAACGCTCATCGGCAGGGCAAATCACCGGTAAAGAGCGTATATCGATCCTATCTGCGGTGGTATTACACTCAGACTCAATCCAAGATGCCCGGTGCGAAATACGAAGGCGGCTTACTGAACGAGCCGAGATTGTTCGCCGCCCGTGCCCCCGGAAACACCTGCCTTTCCAGCATCAGCTCCGGCAAGATGGGAACCCTTTCTGATCCCATCAACCACAGCCGCGGCTGCGGCGGCGTCATGCGGGTGGCCCCCTGCGCCGTGTTTCCCAACGCCTTCGATTTAGCCTGTCGCGTCGCAGCCATCACCCACGGTCACCCGGGCGGTTATATTCCCGCCGGTGCCCTGTCACAGCTGCTCCAAAAGCTGTATTACGGTCAATCTCTGCCGGATGCTGTGAACGACCTCATCGACGAACTTGACCTGGTAGAGGACGCCGAAAGCACCCATGACGCCCTGCAAAAAGCGGTGGAACTGGCGTCGGAGGGGCGGCCCTGTGCCCCGACCATCCGGGAATTGGGTGAAGGCTGGGTGGGGGAAGAAGCCCTGGCTATCGCCGTATACAGCGCCTTGAGCTTTCCTACGGATTATGCGCAGGCCGTGCGTCTTTCCGTGAACCACGATGGGGACTCTGATTCCACCGGCTCCATCTGCGGCAACATCATGGGTATGCTGCTTGGGGCAGGGGCCATCCCCGTGGAATGGCGGGACGGCGTGGAGCTGTGCAATGTGATACGGACTCTTGCTGTTCAGCTGTCTGCCATACCTCAGGAATCATGATCCACTAAAACGAAAAAGCCTCCGAGATCATTGTCTCGAAGGCTCTTTTTTATTCGCTTGTTCGGTGATCTTGAGCCATTTTTTCGTCGTCGCCATGCTATCGTGGTACCGACTTACTGAATGAACTGCATCTTGGTCACATGGAACATGCCCATATCCGTGATCCGAACGTGCGGAATCACAGGCAGAGCGATGAAAGATAGGGTCACGAAGGGATCGCCATCCGCATATTCACCGATAGAACGGAAGGCGGAGAGCAGGGCGTCCTGCCGGGAAATGATCTCCTGGAGGGGAAGATCGCACATAAGGCCTGCTATGGGCATGGGCAGCTGCGCCAGTATCTTGCCTTGGCTCACCACCACAAAGCCGCCGGAGGAGGCCTCCAAGGCATCCACCGCCGACAGCATATCTCTATCGTTGTCGCCCACTACGATTAAGTTGTGAGAGTCGTGGCCTACTGTGGAAGCGATGGCACCGTTAGCTAGCTTCATGCCCTTTAGGATGCCCAGGCCCACACGGCCGGAGGACATATGTCGCTCGAATACGGCGGCTTTCAGCAGCTCCGGCGTGGGAACGAACTTGCCGTTCTCCGCAGGTACAGTCTCATAGGTCAGGTTGGTCAACAGCTCACCGGGGATCAGGTTGATCACAGGCATATCTTCGTGAACAGGCAGATCCAGAATGTCCGGTTTTCTTGGCGCCAGATGGACGCTGTTATAGATGCGCGGATCCCGTTTGAGGAGCGTGTCGGGACGAGGCTCGAAGCGAATGCCGTTGCTGAACACCATGAGCGCGTTGAAGTCCGTCAGGTTGTCGAAAAGGACCATATCTGCCCGATATCCGGGGGCGATGGCGCCGTAGCGCTGAAGCCCGTACGTTTCCGCAGCGTTGATTGTTGCCATCTGAATAGCTTCGATGGGGGAGATGCCGTTAGCTACGGCACGGCGCAGGATATAGTTGATGTGGCCTTCCCGTTCGATGTCGCCCAGGTGCTTGTCGTCCGTACAGAAGAGCATCCGGCGGGTGGGGAGTTTGTTTTCAGCGATCTTGCGCATTAGCTCCTCCACGCCGCGGCAGGCAGACCCAAGGCGGAGATGGAGCCGCATGCCCTTGCTCAGCTTTTCCAGCAACTCGTCGTATTCTGAGCATTCGTGGTCGGTGCGGGGCCCGGCGATACAGTAGGCGTTCAGCTCGTCGCCGGAAAGAAGAGGAGCATGGCCATCGATAGGCCGCTGCTCGAACAGTTTCAGCTTGTCCAGCATTTCGCCGTCGCCCGTGACCACCGACACATAGTCCATGACTTCACCGAGACCGATAACGCGCTTTTGGTTCATGAACGGTTCCATATCGCTAGCCACCAGCTTGGCGCCGCTGGTTTCAAAGCTGGTGCAGGGAACGCAAGAGGGTATCATAAGGAAGACGGAGAGCGGGGCCCATTCCGTTTGATCCAACATGTACTGGATACCGTCCGTACCGCACACGTTGGCGATCTCATGGGGATCGGCGATCACTGTGGTGGTGCCCTGCTTCAAAACGCATTCGGCGAAGCGAAGAGGGTGGGCCATGGAGGATTCGATATGTACGTGTCCGTCGATAAGGCCGGGGCAGAGATAAGCGCCTTTCGCGTCGATCTCTTCCTTGCCGGAATAGGTGCCGATGCCAAGAATGACACCGTCGCGAACGGCCACGTCGCCCCTTTGGATAGTGCCTGTGAACACGTTGATGATGTTAGCGTTCTTGATAACCAGGGCGGCGTTGCGTGCGGTGGCGTTAAGGATCGCATTGCGCAGTCTGTTTTTATCCATCTTTCTAACCTCCCATTTAGCAGTATATCATGGCAAAAGGAAAGTTGGAAGATGGTCATTTTTATTTTTTTGAAAGATGTACGATTTTCCCGCAAGCTATGATATACTGTATTTACATACAGGAGGGCAGGCTATGCGCATATTGATTAAAAACGCTTTTCTCGTCTTGGAAAACCGGGTGGAGAAGGGAGATCTGCTGACCGACGGTCGCATAATCTCCCGAGTGGGCGGTTCCTTCGATGCAGCGGCTGACAAGGTGATCGACGGTTCCGGCTGCTATGTTTTCCCAGGCTTCATCGATACCCATACCCACTTCGATCTGGAGGTGGGCGCCACCGTCACGGCAGATGATTTCATGACCGGCTCCAAAGCCGCCGTAGTGGGCGGCACTACCACCGTTTTGGACTTCGCCACCCAGGAGCGGGGCATGACGTTGATGGAAGCCTTCCGTAAATGGGAGAACAAGGCCAAGGACAGCAGCTGCAATTATGGCTTTCACATGGCCGTTTCCGAATGGAACGACGCCCGTATCGCCGAGATCCCGCTTATGATCGAGAACGGTGTCACCTCCTTCAAGATGTACATGGTCTACGACAATATGCGCCTCAGCGACGGGGTGATGTACGAGGCTATCAAGCATCTGTCCAAGGAGGACTGCATCATCGGCATCCACTGTGAAAACGACGATATCATCAAGGCCCGGATCAAGGAGCTGAGATCGGCAGGGATGACCGCGCCCCGGTATCACGCCGTTTCCAGGCCCAACGTCGTGGAGGCAGACGGTGTGGGTCGTCTCATGGACGCCGCATATCTGGCCGGAGGTCCTGCCTGGGTGGTCCATCTCTCCACCAAAGAGGGATTGGCTATCGCCCGCCGGGCACGGGAGCGGGGCCAGGAGGTATATTTGGAGAGCTGCCCCCAGTACCTTGTACTCGAGGAAAAGATGTATGACGAGCCCGACGGCGCTAAGTTCGTCATGTCGCCGCCTCTGCGCTCGATAGAGGATCAGGAAGCATTGCTGCAAGCCATGGGCTCCGGGGAGATAGACTGGATCGGCACAGACCATTGTTCCTTTACCATGGCCCAAAAGGCGGCGGGGAAGGACGATTTTTCTAAAACTCCTAATGGCGGGGCCGGCGTCCAGAATCGAGCGGAGATCGTCTATACCCGAGCAGTGAAGGGCGGCTATATCGACATGGTCGCCATGGGCCAGCTTCTGTCTACCCGGGCTGCCAAGCTGTTCGGCATGTACCCGAGAAAAGGCACCCTGCAACCGGGAAGCGATGCGGACGTCGTCATCTTCGATCCCAGCGCGTCTCACGTCATTCATGCCGCGACCATCCTGCATAACTGCGACAACTCGCCCTATGAAGGATATGAAGCCGCGGGCAGGACGCGAGACGTGATCCTGAACGGAGCATTGGTGGTGGAGAACGGGCAGCTCGTCTCTGCAGGGAAAGGCGAATACATCCATAGGGACCGCTGCAATCGGTATCGCAAATGAAACCGGTCTGTTCGTTGACGACACCCGTCAAATGATCGTTGCCCATTCGGACCGCTGCGAACCGTGACCGTCCCGTCAGAGAAGCTGTGGGATATCGACACAAAGGAGGGCATAGCATGCTGACCGCATTGAAGGGAAACATTCTGGAAGCGCTTTCACCGGATACGCTGGGCATCCATCCTCACAGCTATCTTGTCGCAGAGGATGGTCGCGCAGTGGGGATATATCCGACGCTGCCTGAAAGCATGGCGAAAGCGGATGTGGAAGACTTCGGCGACGCCCTCATTTTACAAAGCTTTGCCGATATGCATCTGCACGGGCCTCAGTATGAATATATGGGAACAGGCATGGACCGTCCTCTGCTCCAATGGCTGGAAGCCTATGCGTTTCCCACGGAAGCGAAGTATTCAGATACGGTCTATGCCCGAGAACAATACCGCTTGCTGGCACGTGACCTGATCAAAAACGGCACCACTCGGGTCTGCATGTTCTCCTCCCTGCATACGGACAGTACGCTGATCCTCATGGAGGAACTGGAAAAAGCGGGCGTTACTGGCTTCGTGGGCAAGGTGAATATGGATCGGAACGCACCGCCTTATCTTTGCGAAACCACGGAGGAAAGCAAAAAAGAAACGCTGCGGTGGCTGGATGAATGTAAGCGGTTCAGCCTGATAAAGCCAATCCTGACCCCGCGTTTTGCGCCCTCCTGCTCCCCTGAACTGCTGTCGTTCCTTGGCAAGTTGAAAGCGGAGCGCGATCTGCCCGTACAGTCCCATCTCTCGGAGAACACAGGGGAGATCGCTCTCGTGGCGCAGCTCTTTCCCGATTGCCAGCAGTATTGGGAGGTCTACGATAAATATGGTCTCTTCGATAGAAAAACGCTCATGGCTCACTGCGTCCACAGCAACAGGCGGGAGCGAGCCGCCATGCGTATGCGCGGGGTACATCCCGTCCATTGCGCCAGCTCGAACAACTCTTTGATGAGCGGCATCAGCCCCGTCGCGGACATGCTGCGGGAGGAGCAGGCCGTATGCCTCGGTTCCGACGTATCCGGCGGCACCACCCTTTCCATGCTGAAAACCATGGCTATTTCCATCAATGCTTCCAAAGATCGAGGCAGCATGAAGCAGGATACCAGCCAGGCTCTCTCCATCGAGCAAACCTATTATATGGCTACGACCGCCGGGCAGGCCTTCCTTGGTCATGGGACAGGATTCCAAGAGGGCGAACCCCTGCATGCCGTTGTACTGGACGATGGAGAATTGCCCAAGCTATCCAACCTCACCCTGCGGGAACGACTATTGCGAGCCGTCTACCGGCTGGACGATCGGCATATCCGCGCCGTCTACAGCGAAGGCGTTCGCCGCATCTGATTGCATGGTTTGCGTCAAAAGCGTCCATCCTATGATAAAGGATGTGACGCTTTTTGTATCTTTATCAACCATGTCTCCTGACTATGGCTCTGTTTGCTTGGGCTGGCGGAAACGGCGGCAAGAAACAGATTATCCAAAGAATCTTGTTCCCATTGGCCATACTGTCCGTATCCGAAATAGAGCTGTCGTATCAAAACATACGAGTCTATCCGGCGGCCTTGCTGCTGTCGATCGGTTATCTCATTAGAAGTCATCACTCAATCGCCTGGGAGGAAGTCACGACCGCTGCGCTTATAGGCGCCTTTATTTGCTGGAAAACAGCGGATGCCTGGCCGCTGCTTCCGGGCATACTCCTCCTTTGCGGAGCACTGCTTCTCGTCCCGATCGCGCTGTTGTGTCATGATCGGGAAGAGCGTTTTTTCGCCATCGCCCTCGGAACCCTTTTCTATGAATGGTTCTTTTGTCTCAAGGAATACATGCTGTTTTCTTTTTGCGTCGTGCGCATCGGTTCTAAAGATTCTTTGAGTTTAGGTACGGCCGCAATGTGTTTGTACGGGTTGATCGAACCGATATGGCAGTTTGCTTTTGCAGGGAGAAAACACGCGATTTCCATATCAAATTGACAGAATCGAAAAAAAGTGCTTGCTTTTTTCGCTCCGATGTGTATAATAAATCCTG
>JAZRUD010000532.1:0-3399 GCA_045652385.1 Clostridia bacterium | reverse complement strand
GGGGCGTGGCTGTTGGTGACGGCGAGGCCGTCCAGCACCAGCTGGACCTTGTCGTCCTTGCCCGCTTCCACGAACACGGTCGCCTCCTTCGCCGCGCCGGTCAGCACGTAGACCCCCGCACCTGTGATATGGATGTCCTGACCGTCGCTGACGGTATAGGTCGCGGCGCTGGTGAGGTCCGGCGTCTGGACAAGGTCCCGGGCGGAGAACAGGTCGCTTCGGACAAGGAGGGGCGTCCCCGTGGAAGCGGCAGCCTCGGGCGCGGCGTCAGAAACAACGCTCGCCTGTCTTGCGGCCCCCTCCGCGGCCGCCCTGGTGGGATCGGCGCTTTCGGGCGGTACCTTGGCGCAGCCCAACGCGCCCGCGATCAGCATCGCGCAAACCGCCGCCATGCCTCTTTTCAGATATCTTTTCATAAGCGTCGCCCTCTTTCTTCGCTTCGTTCTCGGCCGATGGGCCTATCTTACCCCCCGAACCTTAAAACAAACAAAAAAAGAAATTGATTTTTTATGGGAGAAACAGGATCTCGTCGACGATGACGGCGTCCCCCCGAGGGTGTCGGCCGTATTCGGAAAAGCCCAGGGCCTGCAGGAGCCGCCGGCTGGGCTCGTTGAAGGGAAAATGCCCGCCGTGGAGATAGGGGGCGGACCGGGACTGCCGGTAATCGCCGACCAGGGCCCGGAGAGCTTCCCCCATATATCCCTGCCTTTGATAGGGGGCGAAGGTGGTGTAGGCCAGCGTTCGGCCGCCCGCAGGCAAGGCGCGCAGCGTCTCCTCCGGCAGCTCTGCAGGCACGTCCAAAAGGAAGCCCACCAGGGCGTCGTCCCTCTGACGGACCAGCCCAAAGGCGGCGGGGAGGGCAGAGAATTGCCTAAACAGGCGGCGCGCCCTGTCCTCGTCCAGGGTCGCCGGAAGGCCGTACAGGCGGCGCAGTTCCCCGTCGGCGACGCCCGAAAAAAACGGCTCCTCGTCTCGGGGCGCCAGGGGTCGCAGGATGAGCCGTTTCGTTTCGATCATATCAATCCGCCTTGGAGTAGATCCAGCCGTAGTGCAGGCCTTCGTCGGAGCAGTTGAGCAGCTCCGAGACCGTCACCAGCTGGTAGCCCGCCTTCTGGAGGGCGGGGAGGATGATCTTCATGGCCTCCACGGTCTTCGGATACTTGTCGTGGAACAGGAGGATGGACTTGTTGAGCCCCCGGCCCAGCTCGTCCTTCTCGGTCAAAATGCGGTCGATCATCATCTGGGCGGTGTAGTCGTCGTGGGAGTCGTGGCTGGAACGGGTGTGGTTCACGATGGCCAGCTCGTATTCCTTGGCCATGGCCACGATGTCCTGCCGATCGGCGTCGCCCTTGTCGCCGTAGGAGATATAGGGGGGCCGGAGCAGGTGGACCCGGTAGCCGAAGAGCTGATACATCTTGTCATTCAAATCGCCCACGGTGGCCCGGCGCTCCGCCGGGGACAGCTTCTCCAGGTCCTCGTGATTCGTGGTGTGGTTGCCGATCTCGCAGCCGAGGCCCAGCTCCCGCCGGATCAGATCCTTGTTGTAGTCGATATACGCGCCCTTCACGAAGAAGGTAGCCCGGGCGTGGTTCGCTTCCAGCACGTCCAGGATCTGCTCGGTGATGGGGGAATAGGGCCCGTCGTCGAAGGTGATGGCCAGCATCTTGCCGTTGGGGTCGATCTGCATCCCCTCCAGGGCCCGGTACAGGGCGGCGGCGTCGGGATAGTTCCCGTAGGTGGACAGGTTGTGATAGAGCTGCTCCATCCGCTCCCTATACCAGGGGGCGTCGATAGCCGGGACCGGCGTGGCAGGGACGGCCGTGGGCCCGGGGGTAGGCGCAGCGGTGGGCTCCGGAGCGGCGGGCGTGGCCGTGGCTGCGGCTTGGGCGGTGGGCTCCAGGGCGGCGGCCTGCTTTCCCTTCCGGACGGCGCGGACGATCAGCGACACGGCGCCGACGACGACCAGCACCAAGAACAGCGCCGCTGCCCCCAGCACCATGAGCCGGCGGCGGCGCATCTTCTTCCGTTTTTCGGCGGCCCTGCGGCGGGCTGCCCGCTTGCGGGCTTCCTCTCGATCGTATTCCATGGGGCCAGTATACAGGATTCCTGATCATTTGACAATGATTTCCCTTTCTTTTGCGATTTCTTTTAAAATTTTCCCTGGCCCGGCGGTTCATGTGCTATACTGGACAAAAGACGATTCGCGGCGAAAAATGTTTTCGTCGGCTGTAACGGAACGCTTGTTTCGAACATTCATTCAGCGAGGAGGTGATATCGTGGTCGATTTGGACGCTGTCTATCGGGAGCATTCCGCCTCGGTCTATCGGTTCCTGCTGGCCAAGACCGGCTCCGCTCAGCTCGCTGAGGAGCTGACCCAGGAGACCTTCTATCAGGCGGTCAACAGCATCGACCGGTTCGACGGGTCCTGCCAGATCACCACCTTCCTCTTCGGCATCGCCAAAAACGTGTGGTACAACGCCTACCGCAAGGGAAAGAAGGCGACCGTGCCCCTGGAGGAGACCGAGCCCATCGCCGTTCCCTCCGCCGAAACGGACGTCCTCGCCCGCATGGGGCGGGAGGAGATCCTCTCCGCGGTCCATCGGATGCCGGAACCGGGGCGGGAGGTCCTCTACCTTCGCCTGCTGGGCTCCCTTTCCTTCGCCGAGATCGGCGCCATCCTGGGGCGAACGGAAAACTGGGCCCGCGTCACCTATTACCGCACCAAACAACAGCTCATTAAGGAGATGAAACAAGCATGAAGAACGATCTGCCCTGTGAAGTGGTCCGGGACCTGCTCCCTTCCTATGTGGACGGTCTGACCTCCAAAGTGACCGCCGAACTGGTCCAAAAGCACATGGACGATTGCGAAGCCTGCCGAACCGTCCATCGGGAGATGACGGGGGGCGAGCCGCCCCAAGCCGAGCAGCCTGAGATCGACTATCTCAAGAAGGTCCGCGATTCCGGCCGCCGCCTGCGCCGCATCGCCATGGTCGCGGGCTGCGCCGTGATCGTCCTGGCCGTCGCCGGGGTCTTGATATCCAGAGCATATAAAAAGCAGGCCGCTTCCGACGCCCAGACCATCACCGCCTTGCAGGAATCCGAGGAGGAGCTGAAGAAGCAGATGGAGCTGCCCACGGTCCTCTATAACGCGGAGACCGGCGTGCTGGTGGTGACCGGCACCGGCGATTACGACCAGATCGTCATCCCGAACCAGGCCGAAAACGCCAAGACCCTGGACGTCCAGGACGGCGAATTCCATCTCTCCGCAGGTATGTCCCTCATCAAAAAGTACATGGACAGCATTTTCGACGGGAAGGGATCTCTCAAGGACTTCCTGCCCGGCTTCATCGACCGTACCGACCGCAGCCTCGACGCCATCCGAACCTATATCCGGGAACA
>JAZRUD010000531.1:0-2813 GCA_045652385.1 Clostridia bacterium | reverse complement strand
TCACCCTGATCGCCGTGCTGTTGGGCGGCACGCTGGACGACGCCGACTATCTGGCCCGGTCCGCCAATATGAACGCCAAGACCAAGGATCCCTACAACGCCCAGCGGTTCCAGGACGCCATCGCCATGTTCGACTTTGGCTTCAAACAGATGTCTCAGCTGCTGACGGTCCAGGATCTGGTGGATATGGGCATGCCCGTGACCTTCCCCGTCCAGGTCCAGAACGCCGCTAAAAACGACCCGGAGAACGGACTGCTGACCGTGTCGCCCAAGCTGGACTACGCTCAGCAGATCCAGCTCATGAAACCCTTCCTGGACAAGCTGACCGAGAACATCTCCACCATGGCCGAGACCAAGATCGGCACGCTGGTAGCCCCCATCAACGAGGGGGACGTGGTGGGCACCGTGGAGTATAAGGTGGGTGATTCCAAGCTGTTCACCTCCAATCTTTACGCCAATCGAAGCGTGAAGGAAGGCATCCTGAGCGACGAACCCGCCACCACGGTGGGCGTCGGAACCGCACAGCAGCCTCAGGTATCCGCCGGCGCGCCCCTCCTCGGCACCGCCTCCACCCTCACGGGCGAGCCGGTGAAGGAGAGCAACACCAAGAAGATCGTTCTGATCGTCCTTGTCGTTCTGCTGGTGCTGGTGGTGATCGCTTTCGTGATTTTTCTGATCGTGGCCCGTATCCGCCGGGAGCGCAGACGCCGTGCCAGGGCTGCCGCCCGCCGCAAGAAGAAACAGCAGCAGGAGCGCATCGCTCGGCAGCGGGCCGCCGAACTGGATCGACAAAGATGAAGCCGGTCCGGGGAAGAAAGAATCTGCGCCGTCTCGCGGCCCTGATCGCCGCGGTGACGGCGTTTGTCGTTTTGGTCCCCGCAGGTTTCGCCCTGGACAAGCCGGATCTGTCGAGCTTTCCCGAACGAAACGTGATCCTGGCCTACGGGGACGATCCCACCGTCAGCGTGAACGGGCTTGAAAAGAACGCGGACGAGAAGGCCTATCCTGCCAGCATCACCAAGGTGCTCACTGCCCTCGTCGCCCTCGAACAGGGGAATATGGACGATCTCGTGACCATCTCCGCCCATGCCGTGAAGCTTTCCAGCGCCAACGCCAAGATCGGCGTGAAGGAGGGCGAGGTGTACCGGCTGCTGGATCTGATGTACGGCATGCTTCTTCCCTCGGGCTGCGACGCCGCCAAGGCCGTGGCGGAGCAGGTAGGCGGCTCGGAGAGCGGTTTTGCGGAGCTGATGAACGCCAAGGCTCAGGAGTTGGGCATGTCCCGCTCTCACTTCACCAACGCCTCCGGCCTTCACGACGACGATATGTACACCACGGCCCGGGATCTGGCTATTTTGGCCGCAGCGGCGGCTCAAAACGACACTCTCTGCGAGATGCTGACCACGAAAGAGTATTCGATCACGGAGAGGACCAAGGGCCGGGTCATCAGCGTGCGGAACATCGACCGGCTGGTGAACGAACCGAAGCCCGGGGAATACGAGAAGGTCTCCGCCCTGTACAGCTGGTGCATCGGCGGCAAGACCGGCAGCACCAATGCCGCCGGCCGCACCTATATGGCCATGGCGCGTTACAGCGGCGTCACATTGGTCTGCGTGCTCCTGGGGGACAAGGTCCCCACCTCCGGCACCAAGGGCACCAAATATGACAAGATCATCGCCAACCGATTCGTGGAAGCGAAGGAGCTCTTCGAATACGGCTACAGCTACCTGTTCCCCTTGGTGAACGTGCGGACGCTGAAATCCGAGGGACTGCCCGTGGAGTTCACCCATCCCGTCCAAAAGGGCGAAGAGACCGTACCATTGCCCACCGCGGTGGCGGACGTGGACGCGGTGGTGTCCATGTACCTTCCCGCCCGTCTGGCCCTCCAATCCGGCGGCGAGATCCGCATCGAGGTCAATCAGCCGGAGGCGTCCGCGCCGGTCCGTGCCGGGGACCCGGCGGGTGAAGTTTCCTATTATTTCGAGGATCGGCTGCTGTTCACCCTGCCCCTGGTCTTCAAATACGGTCTGGAACCGGACGCCACACCCTCCCCCGCCCCCATCCTGCAGGTGGAAAAGCGGCCCCTGCCCTCATCCGGCACAACCGCCGCACCCGTTCAGGAGATCCCGGCGGAGCCTGCCGCGGCCGCGCCTCGGCGAACGAACCCCCTCTGGTTCGTCCTCCCGCTTCTGCTCCTTGTCGGCGGCGTGTTCGTCTTCCTCCTGGTTCGTCGAAAAAAAGCGTAAAAGCACGCAGCAAAAAGGAGACCGGAAAATCCGGTCTCCTTTTGTTTGCGTTCAGCTTACAGGTTGAACTGCTTGCAGATGATGTCCACGATCTCCTGTCCGATGCGCTTCTGCGCTTCCACGGTGGAGGCGCCGATGTGAGGCGTGCAGGACACCATGGGATGGCTGTAGAGGGCCTTGTTCTGGGCGGGCTCGGAAGCGTACACGTCGAGGCCGGCGGCCCGGGCCTTGCCGGACTCCAGGGCGGCCAGGAGGGCGTTCTCGTCCAGGTTGGCGCCGCGGCTGGTGTTGATGATGCACACGCCGTCCTTCATCTTGGCGATGGTCTCGGCGTTGATGATGGCGCCGCCGTCCACTGCGGGAGCGTGGACGCTGATGAAGTCGGACTCACCCAAAAGCTCGTCCATCTCCACGTAGTTGATGCCCAGCTGCTCCTCGATGCCGGGGATGTGGAAGATATCGAAGGCCACGACCTTCATGCCGATGGCCTTGGCCATGACGCCCAGGTGCTGACCGATGCGGCCGAAGCCGATGATGCCCAAGGTCTTGCCCTGCAGCTCGATAAGTC
>JAZRUD010000530.1:0-1602 GCA_045652385.1 Clostridia bacterium | reverse complement strand
CCCCTGCATGCAGATGAGGCGGCTTCCCTCGAAGCCCAGCTCAAAAGCCGTCTGGACAGAGGCGGGCAGGGGCAGCACCCGGGCATAGAGCCGGGTCTGCCAATCGTTCACGGCGGTATAGTGGGCCAGCTCCTTGCTGCCCACGGTCAGGAGTACGTTCCCCTCCGTCGTGTTGAGATAGTCCACAGCCCCCCGGGTGTCGTCCACCAGGACGCAGCCCGCCAGGTCCTCATGGTCCTCCCGGCGCAGGACGCGCAGATATGCCGCGCCCGCCTGTTCCGTGACCGCTTTCAGGGTCTTCGTGACCTCTGCGGCGTAGGGGTGGGTGGCGTCGATGACGAGCTCCGCGCCAGTCTCCTCAATGAGGCCGGCGATCCCGTCCCCATCCTTGCGGCCCGAGACCACGCGCACGTTGTCCGCCCCTTCGATCAGCGTCTCCCCGTAGGCCGTGGCCACGCTGACGGTCAATTCTATCTCCTTCCCCCGGCATCCCTCGGCGATCTGCCGCCCCTCGGTGGTGCCTGCAAACAGCAAAACCTTAGTCATGTTCGTACCCCCGGGGCGTCACCATTTTGCCGCCGACGACCTTCGTTTGAGAGTTGCCGATAAAGACGGTGGAGAACATGTCCACCGGGGTGTCCCTGAGCTCTTTCAGGGTCATGACGCGGGTGTTCTCCCCTTCCCGGCCGATGTTCTGCGCCACGCCGCAGACGGTGTCCGGGGACGCGGACTCGAGAACGACGTCGCAGGCCCGCTGCAGGTAATCCTTCCGCTTGTGGCTGGAGGGGTTGTAGAGGCAGAGGACGAAGTCCGCCGCGGCCGCCGCCCTCAGGCGTTTTTCGATGGTGGCCCAAGGGGTCATGAGGTCGCTCAAACTGACGACGGCGAAATCGTGCATGAGGGGTGCGCCCAAAATGGCCGCGCCGCTCAGCACCGCGGACACGCCGGGGATCGTCTCCACCGCCACGCCCGGGTATTTTGCCGCCAGCTCTTCACAAAGGCCGCTCATGCCGTAAACCCCCGGATCGCCGCTGCAGACCATGGCAACGGTCTTACCCGCCGCCGCCTCAGCAAGGGCCAGCTCCACCCGTTCCACCTCCCGGCGCATGGGGGTGGTCAAGAAGGCCTTGCCCGGAAAATGCTCCTTCACCAGGTCCACGTAGACCGTGTACCCCACGATCACGTCGCTCTCCTGAAGGGCCCGGGCTGCCTCGTAGGTCATGCCCTCGAACTTGCCGGGGCCGATGCCCACCACGTACAGCTTACTCAAATCGGATCGCCTCCTCCTTCTTCGCCAGGGCGAAGGTCATGCCGTCCTTTGCGATTTTTCTTACGATCAACTCACCGCCGGACGAGAGCGCCGCCGCTCGCTCGCACACGGAATCCACCCCCGTCACCTCTTTCACGAAGGCGGAGGGGGTGAAGTCCCGGGGGACAGCTTTCAAAGCCTCCGCCGAATAGGTCATAAAGGGCAGGCCCAGCTTGTCCGCAAGGGCCGCCAGGCCCGGTTCGTCTCGCTTTAGATCGATGCTGGCCAGGGCTTTGAGTTCATGGAGCCCAACGCCGTATTTTTCCAGGTTATTCCGCAAAAACGCTTCCAGC
>JAZRUD010000529.1:0-3526 GCA_045652385.1 Clostridia bacterium | reverse complement strand
AGCAGGGCCCGGTAGCTCTCTGCTTCCGGGATGGCCCCCTGGCGGGACAGGAGTCCGCCGTACAGCAGCTCGAACACCAGGGCGAAAAGATACAGCGCGATGCTGACGAACAGGGCCGCACCCACCACCCGGCCGCTGATGCGGAGCTTGGTCCGGGCTTTCTTCTGGGCCTTTCGGTGGTAGTTGAGCTGATCCTCCGGCCAGCAGGCGCGAATGTCGTGTCCTTCCTTCGCCGCTTCGCCCACGCTCAGGACGGTGATGGCCGTGGCGATCCAGGGCGTCTCCTCCTGCTGGCTCCAGGGCAGCAGGGTGATGGCCTCCCGCTGGACCCCGGCGTAGCGCAGAAAGCCCTGGGCCCGCAGGCTCTCTGCCAGCACTCGGTACTCGAGATACCGCCGATGGCAGCTGGAGCGATAGGCGAACCGGGTCAGCACCCAGGCGAGGAGCAAAGCAAAGCCGCACACCAGAATGAGCCAGTGCAGGTTCGCCTCGTCGTACAGCAGGAAGGAGGCGGCGATCAAAGTGCTCAGCACGGCCAGCAGGATGAGGATGCGCCGGTAGACCCGTGAAAAGCGCAGACTCAGCCGGTCCGCCCGCTGGTATACGGCCTCGATCCGGTCCAAAAGGGGATCGTCCGTTTGGCGCTTGGGCAGCAGGGGATAGGCGTCGGCCGTATCGGTCTTCTCCGCCAGGGCGTTGAATTCCTCCGTCCGGTCCATGAGCTCCCGCCAGGCGTCGCCGTCCCCCAGCCGCCGCACGGTGCCCGGGACGTCCCCCGTCTGTTCGCCCCGGGGCGTGAAGAGGTGGATCACCGCCGTGCAGGAGAAGAGAGGGGCGCTGTGGACGGGATGATAACTGCCGTGGAGTGCGAAATCCACCGCCTCCGCGGTGCCGCAGCCGGTTTTCGAGCCGGGGCCGCCGTCCCACAGGGCCAGCAGCACGTGGCAATGGGCGGCCACGTAGATGCCCGCCTGCCGGTAGAAGAAGTCCCGATCGGGGGCGTCGGGCATAGCCTCCGTGGCCGGCACGACGAAGCTTTGATCCGCCTGGGCCAAAAGAACGCGGAAGCACTCCAGCGCCGCTCCGGAAAAATCCTTTTCATACGCCTCCGCCGGGAGGGGCAGGGCCGTCGTCAGGGAGATGCCCAGGCTCAGGGCCGCCTCGGCGCAGAGCTGATCGGCCCCCTCGGCCAGACTGTTGAGCATGACGATGGGGCTGTGGGGATACCTTTCCCGCAGCCGTTCCAGCTCCTGTTTCACCCCTGCCGCGAGGGCGGGCCGGTCCTCCGGCCGGATGGCCCGATGGCCCGTGACGCCCACCGTCAGGGGGATACGCTCAGTTTGCATATACCGCCATGCCGCCGCGCTCGGCCAGGGCCGGGATGTTGCGGATGGCGTCCCGATCGTAGTCCTTGATCTCCTCGGACAGCTGGTCGTAGGGCACCAGATAGGGGGAGGTCTTCTTTTCGGCGTTCCGTTCGCCCAGCTTCCAGCCCCGGCTCAGGCGCTCCTGCATCCAGGCTTCGTGCTCCAGCTCGGCCATGAACTCTACGAGCTCCGGCGGGAACTCCTTGACGGCGTCCTTCCGGCCTTTGGGCCCCAGGCGGTAGCCCACCTGCTCCAGCCGATCGCAGATGTTCTGGGCCTGCCGGAGGTTGCTGTACTTCAGATCGTCGGGCAGCTGGGAGAAGTCGGGATAGTCCAGCGGCCGCTCCGGGTGGTCCTGGAGCTGCTTCTCGCAGTAGCGGGCGTGGATGGCGATGGCCAAAAGCTCGATATCCTTCAGCAGCGGCCGGGCGTTCACCTTCTCAAGCTGGGGCTTGAAGGGCTCGAAGCTGTCCAAACTCTCCGCGTCCACGTCGAAGCCCAGGGGGAAGACGGCGTCCAGATCCAGAAGCCCCCGCAGGAGCTCGATCTTCTCCCGGCAGAACTTCTCGGGCAGATGGCCGCGGCGCGTCACGTAGGTGGCGGAAAGATACCCGCTCTTGACGGACAGATGCACCGTGTCCGCCAACGTGAAGGTCCGGGTCAGGATGCCGTGGGCCTCCCGGTTCCACTCCTGGAGCTCGTCGCAAAGGATCAGCAAAAAGGCGACGGGGTTCTTCCGGGCGTCCATGGGCCCCAGGTTGAAGGGCTTCTTCTGCAGCACGTTCCGGTAGTAGTTGTGGAGCAGAATGGCCGCGGCGCTGTCCAGGATGGGCCAGTAGAACCGCTCCGGATGATCTCCGGACATCTGGATGGCGTAGCCGTACCACTTGAGGATGATCATGGCGCTGTAGTACCCGTGATCGATGAACCCGGAGGCGGCCATGTCGTCCACGAACCGGTCCACGGCCTTTTTGGTCTCCATCAGGTCCGTGCCCAGGGTCTGGTGGATCCGGTGGGCCAAAAGGTCGTTGGGGGTCAAAAGGTCGATATAGGAGCAGCTTTCATAGGCGTCGTAGTACGCCCGGGTGAAGGGGCGCTTGGGCACCACCTCCCGGATGTGGTTGAGCTCCGAGAAGTTCTCGAATTTGATCTGGGCCTTGACCCGGACCTCGTCCCCGTCCGCGTCCGCCACCATGCGGATGAACCGGTTGATCTGATGGCCCACGATCTCCACCGGATAGCCCACGTCGTGGAACAGGGACGCCACGCCCCAGCGGAAGAAGAACTCCTCGTGGGGGGTCTGATAGGCGTAGATGTAGTTCTTTTCCGGCACGGCGCTTTGGAAGGCCTTCCGGTAGGCGTCGCTTTCGGCGTAGATGGACAGGCCCGTCAAAAACACGTTCACCGCGTGGATGAAGTGATCCCGCTGCTTGTCGATCAGGGTGGCGGCGGTGGCCTCGTAGCTGCGCAGGATGTCCACCAGGTCGATGAACGGATCGTTTTTGCCCGGCAGGGTGATCCGATAGCTGTCGAAAAAGGCCCGGTACACGGCGAAGGCGGTCTCCGGCGTCTCGTTGTCCAAAAAGGCCGACACGGCGCCCCGCAGGAAGGACTTGTAGCTGTGGCCCTCCTGCACGTCGGTAGCCAGGCTCAGCTCGTCGAAGAATCGGCTCACGAAGGGGGAAAGATTGCTCATGGCGCTGCTCCTTTCGGTTCTTGATTACGATTATATCCCCTTTGTTCCCCAAAGGGAAGGGGTCATTCGATTTCCAGCCGGAAAGCGTATCCCTCGCCCAGGGAGGCGACGGCGGCTGCCATGTCCCGGCTCACCAGCACCTCCCGGAGCTCCTTCAGTTCCGGCAGGGGGCTCAGGTCCGTCAGCTGGGGATTCCATCTAAGGTCCAGCTGCTTCAGCATGGGGTGCGCCGATACGAAAGCTTTGAGCTCCTCGTTGCTTATGTCGGAGCGGTGGCAGCTAAGCTCGTGCATCTCCTTGGCCATCACGTGGCCCCGCCACCGGTCCGCCGGCACGTTGTTCATGTTCAGGCCCCAGTAGACGGGCACCGCCTCCAGCACGGCGTAGTCCTCAAAGGTGAGGTAGTCCGCGTCCCACACGTCCAGGGCCAGCCAGAAGCCCCGGCCGTCGTATTCCTCCGAGG
>JAZRUD010000528.1:0-4266 GCA_045652385.1 Clostridia bacterium | reverse complement strand
CCCGGGCCTACCTGTTCTCCGACGAGCCCCTGATCCGCATGCGGAACACCGCCGTGCTCCCCGGGACATCCAAGCTCAGTGACATGATCGCCTCCATCGACGACGGCTACTATCTGCTGGATACCAACAACGGCCAGGCGGACACCACGGGCGAGTTCATGTTCGGCGTGACCTTCGGGTATGAAATCAAGAACGGCAAGCTGGGGCGGCCGCTCCTCGATACCACCATCTCCGGCGTGGCCTTCGACATGCTCAAGACCGTGGATATGATTTCGGACGAAATGATCTGGGCCAGCTCCGGCATATGCGGCAAGAAGCAGCCCATGCCCGTGGGCATGGGCGGACCGGCCATCAAGTGCCGGGTGACCATCGGCGGACGATAAGGAGGGAAAAGCCATGATCGAGACTTTGAAAAAGACGGCCCAGAGCGCGGTAGCGGCCCTGCAGAGCGCAGGCGCGGACAAGGCGCAGGCCAGCGTTTCCTATACCGTGACCCATGAATTCAACGTGGACGGCGGCGAGTTCAGCCTGTTCCGCACCCTGTTCGACAAGTCCCTGGCCATGACCGCCATCCAGGGCGGCAAGAAGGGCACCATCGCCCAGAACCGGTACGACGCGGAGACTATCGCCGCCTCCGCCAAGGCGTGCCTGGAGGCCGCGGCCTCCGCCCAGCCCGACGAGAATTGGGATTTCGCGCCGGTGTCCGAGAACGAGGACTTCGTCCTGGGCGAGGTGAAGCCCGACACGGACAAGCTCTTCTTCCGCTGCCAGGAGCTCATGGCGGCCGTGAAGGAGCGGTTCCCCAAGATCATCATGGAGCAGATGATCGTCTCCCACAAGGAGATCATCAGAGCCCAGGCCAACACCTACGGCGTGCTCTTCTCCACCCATGAGGGCAGCTACAACGTGGACCTCATGTTCTCCGGCCACGACGGCGACAAAGCGTCCTCCTTCTTCGGCAGCGGCGTCGTCACGGACAGCCTGGACAAACCCTTCCTGGAGCTGGGCTCCCTGAGCGAGGACCTTTCCAACGTGGAGAAGCAGATCGAGACCACCTCGGTGGAGGGCAAGTTCGAGGGGACCATGGTGCTCATGCCCAGCTGCGTGGTGTCCCTGTTCTATTCGCTCCTCAGCGACTTCGCGGGCGAGGGCGGCCTGCTCTCCGGCACCAGCCCCTGGAAGGATATGCTGGGCCAGCAGGTGGCCGACGAGCGGATCACCATCAGTTTGGCGCCCCTCGACAAGCGGATCGTCTGCGGAGAACGGTACACCGGCGAAGGGTTCCGGGCGGAGGATTTCGACGTCATCCAAAACGGCAGGCTCAACGCCTTCGTGCTGAGCCTCTACTCCGCCAACAAGCTGAAGCTTCCCCGGGGGAAAAACGACAGCTTCAACGTGATCGTGGCCCCCGGCGACAAGCCCCTCAGCGAGATCATCGCTTCCGTGGACAAGGGCATCCTGGTGGGCCGGTTCTCCGGCGGGCAGCCCGCGTCCAACGGCGACTTCTCCGGCGTGGCCAAGAACAGCTTCCTGATCGAGAACGGGAAGATCGGCCAGGCCCTTTCCGAGACCATGATCTCCGGCAACATGGCCGACATGCTCAAGCGGCTCCGCGATATTTCCTCCGAGCAGGTGGTGGACGGCATGATGGCCTTGCCCTACATGGCCTTCGACGGGATCACGATCTCCGGCAAATAAGGACCTCGAAAAAAGCGCTTCCCTCAGGAGGGAGGCGCTTTTTATAAGTTTTTCAAAAAAACTTTCAAAATACTATTGACTTTCCCCCTGGTGGAAGCTGTATACAAGAGGTGAAAGGACGGGGAAACGGCCCATGAAGATCCAACAAGTGGAGGAGCTGGTAGGCATCAGCAAGAAGAATATCCGCTTCTACGAGGAGCAGGGGCTTCTGTCCCCCGGGCGCGCCGAGAACGGCTACCGGGAGTACGGGCGGGAGGACGTGCTGCGTCTGAAGCAGATCAAGCTCCTCAGGAAGCTGGCCGTGCCCATCGAGGACATCCGCACCGTGCTGAAGGGGGCGGGCTCTCTGGAAAGCTGTCTCACCCGGCAGCTGAAGGAATTCGACCGGCAGCGGGACAGCCTCAGCGCTATGGAAGGCATGACGCGGGAGCTCCTGGATCGTCCCGACCTCTCGCTGGAGGGGCTGGACGCAGACGAGTGCCTGGAGGAGATAGAACGGTTGGAAAAGGAGGGACAGTCGTTTATGGACGTATCGAAACGGGACGTGCATCGCAAAAAGACCACCGGCGCCATCATCGGCGCGGCCATCGTCATCGCTCTGATCCTGCCCGCGGTGATCATTCTCCTGTGGGCCAGTCGGATGGATCCGCTGCCCACAGGGCTGCTGGTGCTCTTCGTCGCCATACCCGTCATCGTCATCGCCTGCATCGTGGCGGTGCTCATTCAGCGAATCAAAGAAATCAAAGGAGGAGAAGAAGATGAAGCTGCTCAGTATTGACACAGTACCCGGTCAGGAAATCGAAGCGTTGGGCATGGTGAAGGGGGCCGTGGTGCAGACCAAGCACTTCGGCAAGGACTTTATGGCGGGATTGAAGACCCTGGTAGGCGGCGAGATCGTGGCCTACACGGAGATGCTCAACGAAGCCCGGCAGATCGCCGTGAAGCGCATGGTGGACGAAGCGAAGGCTCTGGACGCCGACGCCGTGGTGGGTATCCGCTACGGTTCCGCCCAGGTCATGCAGGGGGCCGCCGAGGTGCTGGCCTACGGCACGGCGGTGAAGATCCTGGGACCCAAGGAAGGGACGGTGCGGCTGTGAGCGTGCCCGCTCTGTCCATAGCGTTCATGGCGCTGGCCATGGTGTTCGCCTTCGCCGCGCCCATCGCGCTGCTGATCTGCTATAAGAAGAAGGGCGCGGACGTCCTGCCCTTCTTCGTAGGCTGCGCCGTGTTCATCGTCTTCGCCCTCATTCTGGAGGCCCTGGTCCATAACGTCGTGCTGAAGGGCCCGGCGGGGGCGACGATCCAGGGCAACACCCTGCTCTACGCCCTTTACGGCGGGTTCATGGCGGGGCTCTTCGAGGAGACCGGCCGGTTCGTGGCCTTCAAGACCGTGCTGAAGAAGCGGCTGGGGAACGACCGCAACGCCCTCATGTACGGGGCGGGCCACGGCGGCATCGAGGCCATCCTTCTGCTGGGCCTTGCGTATATCAGCAACCTCGTCATGTCGCTGCTCATCAACGCCGGCATGGCGGACACGCTGACGGCGGGGCTCACCGGCGACGCCTTAGAGCAGGTGCAGAGCGCTTTCGCCACCCTGACCGCCACCGCCCCCTGGACCTACCTTTTGGCCATCGTGGAGCGGGCCGTGGCCATCACGACCCACATCTGTTTGTCGGTCCTGGTCTGGTTCGCGGCGAAGAAGCCCGGAAAGTTCTGGCTGTTCCCTCTGGCGATCCTCCTCCATGCGGCCTTGGACGGGATCGTGGTGATCCTGGCGGCCCGCCTCCCCCTCTGGGGCGTGGAAGGCGGCCTGGTGGTCATGGCGGTGCTGCTGGTCCTTCTGGCCCGGAGCGTGTGGAAGAAGAACGCGGAGGCATAAAAGCCGACGCAGAAAAAAGGCGAGGTTTCCCTCGCCTTTTTTGTATCGCGCTTTACCAGATGCGGTAGGCCATCAGGAAGTGTCCCTTCCAGTAGGTGGTATAGATGCTGCTGCGAATCACCACGCAGCCGGCGGAGCTTCCTGCGTCGATCATCTTTCCGCCGCCCATGTAGATGCCCACGTGGCCCGTGGAATCGCTGCTGCCGGAGAACACGAGGATATCGCCCCGCTGCAGGGCGTTCATGTCGGTGATCCGCGTGAACCGGGAGCAGGTCCGCCACCGGACGCTGGTCATGTAGCTCACGTTCACCCCCGCCTGCTTCAGGCACCAGTAGACGAAGCCGGAACAGTCGAAGCTGCTGGGCCCCTTGGCGCCCCGCACGTAGGGGCAGCCCAGCCGACTCTCCGCGGCGGCGATCAGCCCTTCCACACCCGAGCCGTAGCTGCCGGTGGGCTTTTCCGTGGGCTTGACCGTGGGAGCGGCTGTGGGCGCGTCCGTGGGCGCGGGCGTATCGTCGGGCACGTCCTCCGGCGTCTGGGGCGTGGTCTCCGTTCCGGGGGTCGCCTCCGTGCCGCCCGAGCCCGTATTGGGCGCGTCGGTGACCTTCGGGGTGGCCTTAGGCGTGGTTTTCGGGGTGGTCTTCGGCGTGGTCTTGGGGGGGGTTTTCGGCGTGGTTTTCGCCGTGGCC
>JAZRUD010000527.1:0-8954 GCA_045652385.1 Clostridia bacterium | reverse complement strand
CCTTTCTCCAATGGATCGACAGCATGGGGCGGGGGACCATTGCCCTCTACGCAGCCAGCGGCGTCTTTATGATCGTAGCTCTGTGCCTGGTGAAGAAGAACCGGTCCATCGCCCTGCTCCTGCTGGTCATGGCGGGCCTGCTGGCCTATGCGGGCTATTCGCTGGTGCCCAAAGCCGACGAAACGAAATCGGCTCAAACGGTCCAGGCTGAGGCAGAGCCATCGCCGACGCCCGCCACCACGGACACGCCGGCCCCCACGGACACGCCTTCGCCTACCGATGCGCCGACGCCGGCCCCCACAGACACGCCGGCGCCTACCGATACGCCGGCGCCCGCTTCCACGCCCGATCCCAACGATCAGTATTTCCGGCAGGAAGGGGAACCGGCGGAGGTGGTGATCCAGGACTACGACAACGGCCACTGGGAGTATCGCTCCGACATCCTTTCCGTCATCATCGACAGGGAGACCACCTATGAGAAGGAAAACCATCCCTATGTGAAGTACGTGGCCCACGTGCGCATGCGCAAGGCCAACAGCTTTCGTTCCGTGGTATCCGCCCGCAACGAGATCGCCATAGCCAACGAGCCGCCCTGGCGTTTGGCTCGAAATTATCGGGCGGTGCTGGCTGTCACGGGAGACAACATCAACAACGCCGAAGTGGACCAAAAGGGAATTCTGATCCGTAGCGGCATCCTCTATTCCGACCGAGCCGGGGACAGCACCCTAGTGATAAACGATGATTTCACCATGCAGGTCTACCATCCCCGGGAAATCTCGGGATTGGATCTGCTGGACAGCGGCGTCACAGCCGCCTACAGCTTCGGCCCTATTCTGGTGGAGAATGGCCAGGTGTGTTCCGACGTGGACACGCACCGGGTCAAGATGGAAAATCCCCGCTGCGGCGTGGGGCTGATAGAGCCGGGCCACTTCCTTGTCATCGTGTCTGACGGACGGGACGCGCGTCGTGCCTACGGCTATACCCTGCGGGAGTTCGCTCAAATCTTCAAGGACTTGGGGGCAAAAGTGGCATATAACCTGGACGGCGGAGCCTCGGCGGGCATGGTGTTCATGGGCGAGCACGTCAACTGGCAGTCTGCCAAGGCTGGCCAGCGGACCTGGGCCGACGCCCTGGTATGGGGCTACTCCCGACTGGTACCCCGCGTGGACGATGAGGTCAATCATTACGGAGACGGAGTAAAACACTGATGAAGCAAACGATTCGTTTTTTCTGTCTGTGTCTGGTCCTGATGCTGAGCATCGGAAGCGCTGCCTGCGAAAAGCAGCTGGCGACCCAGCTTGCCGCTGAACCGGTGAAAGATACGTCGGTTACAGCGGTTCCCACGATGGAGCCCACCGCGGAACCAACCGCCGAGCCTACGCAGGCGCCTACGCCCATGCCCACTGAGTACGCCTTCGAGGGAGAGACCGCCTGGGAGGAGGTGGCTGCGTTCCTGGAGGCGGACCCGGATCTGCGGAAACTGGATCTGAGGAACTCCACCCTGGATATCCGGGAGCACGCCGAGGCTCTGGCGGCCCTGGAGCTGGAAGAGCTGCAGTTTTCCGGCACGCTCTGCGGCATCGGGATCACCGACGAGACGGAGGTCTTCGTCCCTCAGACGGTCCCGGAGGCATGGGATCTGGAGGTATTGAAGCTCCTTCCGAAGCTCAGATGTATCGATCTTACGGATGTCCCCTGCGAGCCGGAGCAGGTACGCTTGGTTCAGGAATTCTGTCCGGAGCAGGACGTGCTCTGGAAGCTGGACCTGTGCGGCGTTGAGGTAGGGCCCGACACGGAACAGCTGAACTACAACGATCAGCCCATCGACTCTTTGGAGCCCTTCTATCGGACGCTGCCCCTGCTCACTAAGCTCACCACCCTGGAGATGTGCGGATGCGGCGTGGGGAACGAGGACATGGACGCTCTTCGCGCCGCCTTTCCTCAGGCGGGGATCGTTTGGTCCATCAAATCCAAGTATTGGACCATTCGGACGGACACGGATCACTTCGCCACCTGGCGGGTGGTGCGGACCGATGAAAACGGCAAGATACTGGAAGCATACAGCATCGCGTATGATCGCCCCGGCTGCACCAACGAGGATCTGGATTGGCTGCAGTACTGCCACGATATCATCGCCTTGGACGTGGGCCACAATAAGCTGACCAACATTGAGTTTGTACGCAATATGCCCAAGCTCAAATATCTCATCACCGCTGGCAACGACATTACGGACATCGGTCCTGTGGCGGACTGTCACGAGCTTATCTACTTCGAACTGTTTGCCGATCCGGTGACAGATCTGAGCCCCCTGTCGGGTTTGGACAAGCTTTTGGACATCAACATCTGCTCCTGTCCCGTGTCGGACCTGTCGCCCCTCTACGGTCTCAAGCAGCTGGAACGACTTTGGCTCACCCCTTACGCCTTTTCCTATGCGCGGGGCGCGGAGCAGGAGTTTCGGGAGCAGGTGCCGGGCTGCAACTTTCACTTTGTAAGCGGTCACGATATGACCGGCGACGGCTGGCGCAAGCATCCTCGGTATACGGAGTATCGCCTGGCTCTGGGCAGAGCGAAGCCCTGAAGCGGAGAGACGCGAGCACAAAAAAGGACCACCCGCAGGGATGGTCCTTTTTCTGACTCTTGCTTATCTCTGGGCGCGATGCTTGGCGTAGCAGGCGGAGCAGTAGATGGGCTTGTCGTTCCGGGGCAGGAAGGGCACTTTGGTGGGCGCGCCGCAGTCCGCGCAAACGGCGTCGTGCATTTCACGGTTCTCGTTGTGAGAAGCGTTTTTGCGGTTGTTCCTGCACTCCCTGCAGCGGACGGGCTCGTTCTGGAAGCCCTTCTCGGCGTAGAATTCCTGCTCACCGGCGGTGAAGGTGAACTCACGGCCGCAATCCCTGCAGATCAAAACTTTGTCTTCGAACATTGTACTTTCCCCTTTTGGTATTTTGTGTTGATGCCGGTGTATGGCTGACCTGGTCTTTGCCCCCACACTCGCCAACAGGAGGGTTCGCTCCTAAGCCCTTAAGGCTCCCCACTACTGCCTCTCTCGGTCACCCGGTTGGTCTTACTTCTAAGCCGCACCATGCTCACGGGGCTTTACCCGCTTACGTGGATCGTTTCGCCTGCGACTGGCCTCGACTTGCAACCACAGACCCATACAAAAGCACCAAAAGGTAGTATACCTGTTTGTTTTGAAAATTGCAAATGATTTAGGGCCTTTTTGGCGGGCAAGAAAAAATATATTTATTTTGCGGGAAGGGCGCTTACCGCGTCTGCTGCACGTACTGGGCTCTCGGACCGCCCACGTACCGGGGCCGGGAGAAGGCCAGCACCAGATTCGCTTCGCCGATCCTCCGCAGGGGGGAGTGGACCGGCACCACCACGGGACGCATGTGCATGCCGATCAGGGTGTCGCCCACGTCCATGCCCAGGGTGGCCTTCGCCTGCAGGCCCTCCACCATGACCGGGTCCTCACACTGCTCGTAGTAGGCCGTGATGCAGGCGCCGCCGGCGTGGGCATGGGGGCGTACCCAGACCTCGATGAGGCCCAGCTTTTCCGCGTCCGCCCGCTCCAGGCACAACGAACGGTTGATGTGCTCGCAGCCCTGGACGGCCAGAATGAGCCCCGCCTTCTTCACGGTGGGCAGGACGCCCTTCAAAATGGCCTGGGCGGCGTCCGCGCTGGAGTTGGAGCCGATGCGGCTGCCTACGGTCTCGCTGGTGGAGCAGCCCAGAACCATGAGCTGGCCGGGCCGGGGCTTTGCCGCCGTCAACAGGATATCCATGGCCTCCCGGGCCTGATTCGTGATCGCTTCGAAATCCATAGTTCGCACCTTCTTCATTTCTTGATGGCCCCAGTATAGCACATTCGCCGCGAATATGGTATACTGCTTTCATGGAATTTACGGACGCCCTCATCGAATGGTACGACGATCACAAGCGCGCCCTGCCCTGGCGGGGGGCGGGGGACGCCTATGCCGTTTTGGTGTCGGAGATCATGCTGCAGCAGACCCGGGCGGCGGCGGTGATCCCCTACTACGACCGGTTCATGAGGGAGCTCCCCACGGTGGAGGCTTTGGCCGCCTGCGACGAGGAGCGGCTGCTGAAGCTGTGGGAAGGCCTTGGCTACTACTCCCGGGCACGGAACCTGAAAAGGTGCGCCCAGGTCGTGGTGGAGGAGCACGGAGGCAAGTTCCCCCATACCGCAGCGGCGCTGAAAAAGCTTCCCGGCGTAGGCCCCTACACCGCCGGGGCCGTCGCCTCCATAGCCTTCCATCAGCCCGAGCCCGCCGTGGACGGGAACGTTTTGCGGGTCATGGCCCGGCTCTGCGAGGACGACGGCGACGTTACGGACCAAAGGGTCCGGGACCGGTGGACCGCCTTTCTGAAAGATAGAATGGGCGATCGCTCCGGGGATCTGAACCAGGCCTTCATGGACCTGGGCTCCCTCGTCTGCCTGCCCAAATCACCCCTGTGCGACGGCTGCCCTCTGGCTCCCTTCTGCGGCGCCAAGGCCCGGGGGACCCAGGCCCGATACCCCAATCGGGGCGAGAAGAAGGCGAAGCGGCAGGAGGACTTGACCGTGTTCGCCGTAAGAAGCGGCGACAGCTTTTTGATCCGCCGCCGCCCGGAAACAGGCCTTCTTTCGGGGCTGTACGAGCTGCCCAACGTATCGGGGCGCCTTTCCCGGGACGAGATCGGCGCGGCGCTGACGGAGCTGGGCGTCCGGCCCCTGGGCGCCTGGGAGATCGTCCACCGGCAGCACGTCTTCACCCATGTGATCTGGTCCATGCAGGTGGTGCGGCTGAACGCGGAGTCCGTCGAAGTGCCGGGGTACCTCTGGTATTCCGGCGGCGAGCCCGTTCCCGAGGCGTTTTTGAAGTGTTTGCGATAGATACGGAGGAGAATGCGCATGGTCGAATGGGATAAGGTAGTGCTGCTGTTCTTTGGCATCTCTCTGGTGGGCTGGGTCTGCCTCGTCTACGGCGTCCTGCGGGAGCGTTGGTTCCGGCGAAAGCTGGAGCGGGAGACGGAGCAGACGGAGGCCACCGTGGTCCGGTACACCGTCAAGACCGTGTCCGAGGGCCGGTACCGGACCCGCAAGGGCTATTTCCCCGTTCTCAGCTTCCGCGTCAATGGGGCCGAGACGGAGATCCAGGCCAGGGAGGAGCTAAAGCCCGAGGAGCACCCCGAGGGCTCCAAAGTCTCCCTGTGGTTCGATCCCTACGAGCCCAGGCATCTGCATATGACGCAGGACGATAACGAGATCGGCAGCGGCATGAAGCGCCTGAGCTGGTATTTCATCCTGGGCGCGGCCGTGCTGAGCCTGATCGTCGGCGTCTTCGCGTTCCGGAGATAGATAAACGCCGTACCTCCGCTTGAGCGGAGGTTTTTAGAATCGAAAAGAGATTTTCCGCACACAATAGACACCGACCCACATAGGATGAAAGGAAAGCGTTTCATCGGGAAGGAAAGATCGGTGTCGTCCTGGATCATTCAGACAATGGAATACGACGTGGACCTGGAAGCTCTGCTGGAGGATCGGCTCCGGGAAAGCGGCGCGCCCTACGTCCTGTCGGCGGCCCTGGGCGGCGTGGGCGTGCGCATGGAGGGGCTGCAGGGGCTGAATGCCCTCTCCAGAGCCTTGAGCGCCGTGCTGGTCCACGATCTTGCGCCGTTCGAGCTGGCGGCCATGGCGGACGAAACGCCCCTCGGCTTGGAGGACCGGCGGCAGGTCCTGCGCCGGGCGGTGGACGCGGCGCGCCGACGGGAGGATCTGACCGAGCCCGCGGCCCGGCTCAGCGAGTACCTTCGGGAGGAAGGGAAGCTGTGTCTCGAAGGGTTTTTGCGGTTTCGGATGCGCTCGACCCTGCTCTTTTGGCGGCTGTGTATGGAGGACGCCTTTTCGGAAGTGCTGCTGGAAAAGGAATACGGCGAAGCGGCGGACGTGCTCCGGCTCCTGCTGAACGCCCGGCCGCCCCGGTGTCCGTCCCTCCGTCTGTGCCTCCATGGGGACGGCCTCTGCTCCCTGACGGACGGGGAGGAGCTTCGGATGGAATACGTGGACGAAAGCGGAGAGGGGATCATCAGCCTGCTCATCGGCATGGCCCCGGCCCGGCTCTTCGTCTACGACCTCTCCGGCGGCGCCCGAAAGGAGCTGGTCCACGCCCTCACCGAGATATTCTCGGGGCGCGTGTGCCTGTACACCGGCGAGTTCCCGTAAACCGTCCCGTTCCCCCAGGTGCGTTTCTCTTTCCTGAACAGAAAAAAGGAACAAAAGAAAAGGTAGCCACCGCGCCTCTGTTGTGCTATACTGATACGACAGGAGGCGCGTATGGCGTATCAGGCATTGTACAGGACCTATCGGCCCGAGCGGTTCGGGCAGATGGCAGGTCAAAAGCATATCACCACCATCCTCATGAACCAGGTGCGGGAAGGGCAGCCCTCCCACGCCTATCTGTTCTGCGGCTCCCGGGGCACGGGCAAGACCACCACGGCCCGGATCCTGGCCAAGGCCATCAACTGTCTTCATCCCGAGAACGGAGAGCCCTGCCTCCAATGCGACAGCTGCCGCACGGCGGCCGGGCAGAACGCGGACATCATCGAGATCGACGCCGCCAGCAACACGGGCGTGGACAACGTCCGCGATCTCATCTCCCAGGCCCAGTTCGCCCCTCTGCAATTGAAATACCGGGTGTTCATCATCGACGAGGTCCACATGCTCTCGCCTGCTGCCTTCAACGCCCTTTTGAAAACCCTGGAGGAGCCGCCGGAGCACGTGGTGTTCATCCTGGCCACCACGGAGCCCCAAAAACTTCCGGCCACCATCATCTCCCGCTGCCAGCGGTTCGACTTCCATCGGCTCACCGTGCCGGAGATCATCGGCTATATGCAGTACATCCTGCAGGCGGACGGGACCTCTGTGGAGCCCGACGGCCTTCGGATCATCGCCCGGGCGGCGGACGGCGGCATGCGGGACGCCCTGTCGCTCCTCGATCAGTGCCTGTCCTTCTGCGGCGGCAAGGTCTCGGCCAGGGACGTGCAGAACGTGCTGGGCATCATGGACGAGGACTTCCTCTTTAGCATGGCGGACACGCTCCTCTCGGGCGACGCCAGGGGGGCGCTGATCGATCTTGATCAGGTGGTGCGCCAGGGCCGGGACATGGCCGTGTTCGCCGGGGAGATGGCGGGGCATATGCGTTCGCTCCTCCTCGCCAAGGCCTGCGGCGACTGCGCGGATCTGCTGGCGGTGACGACGGATCGCATGGCCCGCTATCAGAAGCAGGCCGCCAGGCATTCCAACGCCCGCATCCTCTACGCCATGGAGCGGCTCATGGCCGTCCAGAACGATATGCGCTATTTTCCCTCGCCCCGGATGCTCCTGGAAACGGTGCTGGTGCGGATCGCCCAGCCCGTGGACGACGAGAGTGTGGAGGCCCTCTCCGCCCGCCTCGCGTTGGTGGAGGAGAAGCTGAAAAACGGCGTGCCCGCCCCGGCCCCCGTGCCGACCCCGGCGGCAGCGCCGCTCTATGACGAGGACTATATCCCCGAACCGCCTCCCGAGGAGGGGTATCTGCCTTTGGAAGCGTACGAGCCGGAACCGGCCCCCGCGCCGGCGGCGCCTGAGCCCCGGCCCGAACCCAAGCCCCAGCCCAAGATAGAGCCTCCGGCCCCCAGGGCGGAGGCGCCCCAGCCCAAGCCGACCCCCCGGCCTGCGGCGGCCGGCGACGCCGACGCCCTGTGGAAGCAAGTCCTCGCCCGGGTCCAGAAGGTGAACGCCTTCGTGCGGCAGCTGGCGGCCTACGGCCAGGCCGGCGAGCTCACCGAGGACCAGCTGACGGTAGTTTTCCCGGCGGAGTACGCGGGGAAGCTGAAGATGCTCAATTCCCGGAGCGTGGCCACCATCCAGGCGGAGCTGGACGCCCTTCGGCCCGGGGTCCGGCTGCTCCTGCGGGAGGGAGACGGCGGCGACGTGGCAGACCTGGTGGGCCTCTTCAAGGATAAACTGACGATCACCTGAACATAGACCAATCTTTTTACGGAGGTATTTCATATGGCAAAGCACGGCGGATTCCCCATGGGCGGCATGGGCAACATGCAGCAGCTCATGAAGCAGGCCCAGCGGATGCAGGAGAACATGCAGAAGAAGCAGGAGGAGCTCAACGCCCGGGAGTTCTCGGCGTCCTCCGGCGGCGGCATGGTGAAGGTCACGGTGAACGGGGCCCGGGAGGTCCTCAGCGTTGAGATCGACCCCCAGTGCGTGGACCCGGACGACGTGGAGATGCTCCAGGACCTGGTGCTTTCGGCGGTGAACGGCGCCCTCAAGGAGGCCGCGGCTACCGTGGAGCAGGAGATGGGCAAGCTCACCGGCGGCATGAATCTGGGCTTCTGAGCTATGGCCATCGAATCCATCGAACGGCTGACGGTGCAGCTGGGCCGGCTCCCGGGCATCGGGCGCAAGACGGCGGCCCGGCTGGCCTATCATATTTTGGGCGTCCCTGAGGAGCAGGCCCAGGAGCTGGCGAAGGCCATCACCGACGCCCGGACCAGGGTCCACAACTGTCCGGTCTGCGGCACCTACACCGACGGGGAACTGTGCGAGATCTGCGCCGACCCCCGGCGGCGGGCGGACGTGATCTGCGTGGTGTCCGACCCCAAGGACGTGATCGCCATGGAGAAGACCCGGGAGTTCAACGGCCGCTACCACGTGCTCTTCGGCGCCCTGTCCCCCATGGAGGGCATCGGCCCCAAGGACATCAAGATCAACGAGCTGTTGGAGCGCTGCAGGGAGGGCGAGGTGAAGGAGGTCATATTGGCCACCAATCCCGACGTGGAGGGGGAGGCCACCGCCTCCTATATCGCCCGGCTGCTGAAGCCCCTGGGGGTCACCGCCTCCCGCATCGCCCACGGCATCCCCATCGGCGGCAACCTGGAATACACCGATGAGGTCACCC
>JAZRUD010000526.1:0-2614 GCA_045652385.1 Clostridia bacterium | reverse complement strand
CCTCTTGCAATTCCTGATGCTAAATAATATACTATCCTCCATGGACAAAAAACAGCAGCTCAAAATCATCCTGGCGGCCATCGTCTCCCACGGCGCCTGGGGCTTCAGCTTTCTGGCCTCCCGCAAGGGGCTGGACGGGGCTCCGGTGTTCGTGCTGCTGAGCCATCGGTTCGGGCTGTCCTTCCTCGTGATGAATCTGCTGCTTTTGATGGGCGTGGGCGAGCTTTCCCTGCGGGGCAAGGCCCTCTGGAAGCCCCTGCTGCTGGGGCTCATGGAGCCGGTCATTTACTTCTTCGGGGAGCAGTACGGCATCCTTCACTCCAACACCAGCTTTTCCGGGGTCATGATCGCCATGATCCCCATCGTGTCCACTATGGCGGCTGCCCCGATCCTGGGGGAGAAACCCTCCTTGGGACAGGTGCTATTCAGCATCCTTTCCGTCTGCGGCGTGGTGGGCATCGGCCTCATGAACCAGAACTCCGGGTCGCTGGACTGGATCGGCGTGGTGGCCCTGTCCGTGGCCGTTCTCTCCGCGGGAGCCTATACCCTCATCGGCCGGGGCATCTCCCGGGACTACACCCCCTTCGAGCGGACCTATATGATGATGGCCGTGGGCGTGGCCGCGTTCACCCCGCTGGCCCTGATCCAGACCAAAGGCAGCGCCGCAGCGTATTTTCGGCCCCTTGGCCAGCCCACCTATCTCATGGCCGTCCTGTTCCTGGCCCTGGTCTGCTCCGTGGCGTGCTACTTCCTGTCCAGCTACACCATCACCCATATGACCGTGGCCCGGGAGACGGTGTTCTCCAATCTGACCACCGCCGTGTCCGTTTTCGCCGGAGTCATCTTCCTTCACGAGCCCTTCACCTGGTTCGGCGCCATCTGCTGCGTGATCATCTTCGTGGGTATCTACGGGGTACAAAAAACGGCGCCGTGAGGCGCCGCTTTTCCATATATGGTCCTATAGAAGCAGTATCCCGGCTTCTTCACATGCTTTTCTCGTCCTCTCGTCCCATAGGCTGCTTTGCACCTCCCCGATGTGGCAGGTGCCGATCATCAGCATGCACAGCCGGCTTTGGCCGATACCGCCGCCCATGGTCTGCGGAAGTTCGCCTTGAAGCAGCATTTGGTGGAAGGGCAGCTTAGATCGTTCCTGGCAGCCGGCCGCCGCCAGCTGACGGGCGAGCGCCGGAGGGTCCACCCGGATGCCCATGGACGAGATCTCCATAGCTCTGCCCAGCACACTGTCCCACATGAGGATGTCCCCGTTCAGCGTCCAGTCGTCGTAATCCGGCGCCCGGCCGTCGTGAGGCTTGCCGCTCCTGAGGGGATAGCCGATCTCGGACAGGAACACGGTCCCGTGCTGCCGGACGATCTCGTTCTCCCGCTCGCGGGGAGAAAGATCGGGATACAGGTCCTCCAGCTCCTGGGTGCTGATGAAGAACACTTCCCGGGTGAGGTTCATGGGCAGGCTGGGGAAAGCCACGCTTAGCGCGTCCGCCGTCTCGCACACCGCGTCCACAATGGCCCGGACCGTTCGCCGCAGGGTATCCTCGTTCCGCTCCTCCGGGCGGATGATCTTCTCCCAGTCCCACTGATCCACGTAGATGGAGTGGAGGTTGTCCAGCTGTTCGTCCCGCCGGATGGCGTTCATGTCCGTGAACAACCCCTTGCCGGGGCGAAACCCGTACCGCTTCAACGCCAGTCGCTTCCATTTGGCCAGGGAATGGACCACCTGACCCTCCGCGTCCACGGCGGCGATATCGAAGCTGACAGGCCGCTCGACGCCGTTGAGGTCGTCGTTGAGGCCGGAACCTGCCGCCACGAACAGCGGCGCGGACACCCGCCTAAGGTTCAGCGCACTGCCCAGGTTCACCTGAAAGCTGTTCTTGATGAATTCGATGGCCCGCTGCATCTCATATACGGACAGGGGGGACCGATACCCCCGGGGAATATAGATCTCGCTCATATCGTTTTCCTTCTGGAAAGTATAGATGTAAATATAGTATATCATTTGCCTTCTTGTCAAGTGACCGGACGCCCGGGGTTGCGGCTCATATATGGATGTGATACAATGCGCTTATGGTTTTTGGGAAAGGAGGCTTGAGCGCATGGGCAACGGTCACAAAAGCAGGGTTTGGATGCCCCTGGACAACGCAGCCCTGATCTTTCCCGCCATCCGCCGCAGGAACTGGAACAACGTCTTTCGCCAATCCGTCACTTTGAAGGAAGCGATAGATCCCGCCATCCTGCAGCGAGCCGTGAACGAGCTCATGCCCCGGTTTCCCTCCTTCTATCTCAGGCTCCGGCGGGGCGTATTCTGGTACTATCTCGAAGAGGTGGCAGAGCCGCCCCGGGTCCAGGAGGACTACGCTTACCCGCTGACCTTCATGACCCCAAGGGAGACGAGGCGCTGCTGCCTGCGGGTGCTCTATTATCGGAACCGCATCGCCGTGGAGTTTTTCCATGTCCTCTCGGACGGCGGCGGGGCCATGGTGTACCTGAAGACCCTGACCGCCCGGTATCTGTCGCTCCGCTTCGGGGTGGATATTCCGGCCGCGGACGGCGTGCTAGACGTCCACGAGCCGCCCGTCCCGGAGGGGCTGGAGGGCAGCTT
>JAZRUD010000525.1:0-5230 GCA_045652385.1 Clostridia bacterium | reverse complement strand
CAGGTTCTCGTCCAGGCACGCGGGGAAGCGCTTTTCCGCCTCCTCCAGGAAGTCGGGCATGTAGCCCCAGAAGTTCATGGACACGGTGTCGTCGGGATCGAGAGCCGTATAGGTCTGGCCCTCATCCTCGGTGAAGGCGATGCCGCCGTCCCGCTTCTCGATGCGGAGCCGCTCGGTGATGGAGGTAAGGTTGTCGTTCTCGTCCACCACGCACACACCCCGGGCCACGTGGCCGTTGTCCGTGACGGTATTCTTCAAAAGATAGCCCACCATGGCGTACTCGCCCTTTCCGTGGGGCTCCTTCAGATAGTCGTAGATGGTCCTGTAGGCTTCACGGCCGTAGAAGTCGTCGGCGTTGATGACGGCGAAGGGGGCGTCGCCGATCAGGTCCTTGGCCGCCAGGACGGCGTGGGTGGTGCCCCAGGGCTTCACCCGGCCCTCGGGGACGGCATACCCTTCCGGCAGGGCGTTCATGTCCTGGAAAGCGTATTCGAGCTCCAGGAACGGGCGGACGCGGCTGCCGATGACCTCCTCGAAGTCCTCGGCCATCTCCCGCTTGATGATGCACACGGCCTTCTCGAACCCGGCCCGCTTGGCGTCGAAGAGGGAGAAGTCCATGATCACGTGACCCTCTTTGTCCACCGGATCCATCTGCTTCAAGCCGCCGTACCGGCTGCCCATGCCGGCTGCCATGATGACGAGAATAGGTTTCTTCATTTCCAATACCTCCACACAAGTTATATATGATTTGTCTGAACCCTTTGTTTACAGCTCCCTGGGACCGCCGCCGATGCTGGCCACGTAGAACGCGCAGGGGTAGCCGACGGCCGCCTCGTAGGCCTTGCCCACCTTTTCCATGACTTCGTCCACGGCGGCTTTGTTCACGATGGCCACGGCGCAGCCTCCGAAGCCGGCGCCGGTCATCCGCGCCCCCAGGACCCCGGGGCAGGCCCGGGCCTCGTTCACCAGAGTATCGAGCTCCCGGCAGGACACGGCGTACAGGTCCCGCAGGGAGTCGTGGGAAGCGTCCATGAGCCGCCCGAAGGAGACCAGGTCCCCCTGCCGCAGCTTCCTACAGGCCTCCACGGTGCGGGCGCACTCATAGACCACGTGCTCCGCCCGAGCCCGCTCGGTTTCGTTTTCGATGAGATGCTTGTTGGCTTCGAAGGTACGCAGGTCCACGGCCGCCAGATCCTTCACGGGCAGCGCTTTCTGCAGGGCTTTCAAGGCGCTTTCGCACTCAGCGCGGCGCTCGTTGTACTTGGAATCCGCCAGGGTCCGGCGCTTGCAGGTGTTCATGATGAGGATCACGTTGTCCCCCAAGGCCACGGGCACATACTCGTATTCCAGGGTGCCGGTGTTCAAAAACACCGCGGAATCCTCCCGGCCGCAGGCGATGCTGAACTGATCCATGATGCCGCTGTTGAGGCCGATGAACCCGTTCTCCGCCCGCTGGCCCAAGAGCGCCAGCTCCACATCGGCAAGGTCGAGATCGTAGCACGCCCGGAACGCCGCCCCGGCTACCACCTCCAGGGACGCCGAGGAGGAGAGGCCGGAGCCGTTGGGGATGTTGCCGTAGATCAGGAGCTCGAAGCCGGAATTGAGCACGATCCCCCGCTCCTTGAGGGCGAACAGCATGCCCAGCACGTAGTTGGTCCACTGGTTCCGCTCACGGAAACGGACATTGGACAGCGTCCCCTCCAGCACCCCCGCCTGGGGGAAGTTCAGGGAGAAAAACCGCAGCCGATCGTCCGTCCGGCGGCGGAGGAGCCCCCAGGTGCCCATGGTCAGGGCGCAGGGCAGCACGTGGCCGCCGTTGTAGTCCACGTGCTCGCCGATCAGGTTCACCCGTCCTCCGGCGAAGAAAACGCGGGGTTCGCTCCCCGGACCGAAGGCCTCATAAAAGGATGAAATCAGCTCCTGTTTGGTCATGCTTCCACTCCTTTGATGTAGTATAGCTCGGAGCCGAAGTCTCCCAGCATCCGAATGTCCTTGTTGTAGCCCGTGCCGATGAACCGGGTGTGGAGGGGCACGCCCTCGCTGAGAGCCCGTCCCGTGGCGGCGAACTTCTCCTCCCCGTCGGGGAGCATGAAGAATTTGTCGATGGTGCGGATGATGAACCCGCCCTTTTTCACGCTGACGGGGGCCACGTGCTTGAGAAGGCTCGCCAGAGGCCCCACCCGGACGCCCCGGGTCTGCCGCTCCACGTCATAGGTCTTATCTGGGTCCAGGCCCGGCACCCGCAGCACGTCCGCCGGCGCGGCGGCCTCGTTGTCCATGAGGAAGCGGGCGGCCACGGCCTCCTTCTCCCCCAGGGCAACCCAGGTCTCCATGCCGTTCTGACGGCCGAGGCGGGTGAAGCGGCCGAACTGGAAGGTCCGGCGGTGAGCTTTATAAAATTCCATGTCCTTCCTGGCTTCCTTCTTCTCGGCATAGGTCAGGGTGCCAAGATCCATCTCCCAGCCCAGAGCTCCGAAGGCGGAGGTATGGAAACGGGTGGAAAGGGGCGTTTCCCGGAGGGTCTGCTGATGGGGCGCTTCGGAGATATGGGCCCCCATGGTCGATACAGGATAGAGATAGGAAAGCCCGCCCTGGATCTTCACCCGCTCGATGGCGTCCGTGTCGTCGCTGGCCCAGATCTGCTGGGAATAACACAGCATCCCGAGATCGAACCGGTTGCCGCCGGAGGAGCAGCTTTCAAAAAGGATGTGGGGCCTGGGATAAAAGATGCGGCCCAGCACGTCGTAGAGCCCCTTGATGTACTCATGGAAGAAGGCTCCGTTTTCGCAGAAGGGGGAATACATGTCGCTCATGTGGCGGTTCATGTCCCACTTCACGTAGGCGATGGGGCAGCTGTCGAGAATCCGGCTCACGTTCTCCACGATGTAGTCCCGCACCGCCGGGTTCACCAGGTCCATCAAAAGCTGGTTCCGCCCGTAGGAGGGCTTTCGGCCCGGCAGTTTCACCGCCCAGTCGGGATGGGCCCGGTAGAGGTCGCTGTTCTCGTTGACGCTCTCCGGCTCCACCCAAAGGCCGAAGCTCATGCCCAGCTTGTTGATCCTGGCGCAGAGGCCCTCGAGGCCGTGGGGCAGCTTCTTTTTGTCCACGGTATAGTCGCCTAAACCGCCCTTGTCGTCGTTCCGGCCCTGAAACCAGCCGTCGTCCAGGACGAACAGCTCAGCGCCCGCTTTCTTCGCCCGCTTGGCCAGGGAGAGGAGTTTCCTCTCCCGAAAGGAAAAAAAACAGGCTTCCCAATCGTTGCACAGTACCGGCCGTTCCTTGCCCTTCCAGTCGCCACGGATCACGTGTTCGTTGATGAAGTCGTGGAAGTGGGCGGAGAGGCCGTTGAATCCGCCGTCGGAATAGGTCATGACCCCCTCCGGCGTCTCGAAGAACGCGCCGGGCGCCAGCGTATAGCGGAAGCACCGGGGGCTGACGCCCGCCATGACGCGGACGAGACCGTTTTCCGCCTTCTCCACGGCGGTGTAGTGGTTGCCGCTGTAGAGGAGGTTGAAGCCCCAGCAGCGCCCCTGCTCCTCCGAGCAATGTACTTCAGAAAGGAGCACGCCCGGATTGTGCTTGTGGCCGGAGGCGCCGGTGCTGCCCTCGTTCACGTAGATGCCGGACATGACGGGCCGATCGTGGCGGCGGGCTTCCCGAATCCATCCGCCGTCGAAGGTGGTGAAGGTGAGCTCCGCCCCGGGGACCATGTCCAGCATATAGCTCATGAGCTTGTCGATGATCACGGGGGCCTCCCCCTCATTCTTCAGCACCGCCCGGCGGGTGATCACGTCCTCACGGACGTAGACGGTGTAGACCAGGTCCAGCGTCACGGGCGCTTCCTTCTCCTTCAGATGGAGGATCAGCGTCTCGGCGTTCTCGCCGTAGGCCGTGGGCAGGCTCTCCATGGCCAGGGGGCCGGACTGGGTCTCGTGGGAAACATAGATAAAGTCGTTGGTGAAGGCGCCGTCGGGCAGTGTGAGCTCTGCGGGCGGGTTCCGAAAGTCGCCCTTGCCCACGCCGCTCCATTCGAGAGCCAGATCGTCCAGGCAGTAGGTGTCGCTGCTCTCGTCGTACATAATGGAGGAGCCCCGGGCGATGGTGGTTTTGGCTGCCAGCGCCGCCCCGTCAGCGAGGGGCACGAGGCCGCCGTAGTGAAGGTGCTCCACATGGCCGAAGGGGGTCACCCGAAACAGGTAGGCCGTGCGGGCGGTGGCGAGACGAAAAACTTTGTCGCTGCACTCGATCATGTTCTCTCTCCTTATGTCAAATACTTGGGTATCCGAAATCTTATTTTTCCTCGATCAGCACCGCTTCCCAGGGCTGAAGCTCGCAGTCCAGCTCCTTGGTGCCGTGGGTGGACAAAACGGGATAGCCCACCAGCGGCAGCTTTGCGGGCTTCGACGACCAGTTCACCGCCACGGTGATGCGCTCGTCCCCCAGCCGCCGCTCGATCTTGATCCAATCCTTTTCCCGGCTGATGAGGCGGAAGCGGCCCTGCTTCAGCACATCGCTGCCGTTCCTGTACGCCAGGAGGGTGCGGAACCAGTTCAGCACGGAGTCGGGGTCCTTCTCCTCGGTCTCAGCGTTGATTTTTACGTGGTTGCCGTTGACCTTCAGCCAGGGGGTGCCTGTGGTGAAGCCGCCCTCTGGACCAGGAGTCCACTGCATGGGCGTGCGGGCGTTGTCCCGGCTGGCCTTCTTCATGCGCTCGAAGATCCGCCTATCGCTGAGGCCCAGTTTTTTGAGGGTGGGGACCATGTTCTTGGACTCCACGTCCTGGATGTCCGCCATGGAGATGAAGTCGAAGTTGGTCATGCCCAGCTCCTCCCCCTGATAGACGAAGGGCGTGCCGCGCAGGGTCAAAAGCAGGGTGAGCATAGCCTTGGCCGCCGCCGGGCTCCCGTCCCCGAAACGGGACACGGACCGGGGCTGGTCGTGGTTCTCGAAATAGACCGCGTTCCAGGGAAGCTTCTTCTGCCACTTCACCAGGCTTCGGAAGAGCCGCTGGGTCTTAAACTTACGGGGCAGCCACTTTACCAGGAAGCAGTCCGCGTTCATATGCTCGAAGGAGAACACCATATCGAGCTCGCCCCGGTTGGGGTCCGTCAGCTCCCGGGCTTTTTTGGTGGACACCAGCACGGTCTCGCCCACGGTGAAGCAGTCGTATCTGGAGAGGACCTCCCGCCGGAACCGCTGCAGCAAGGTATGACAGCCGGGGCGGCCGATA
>JAZRUD010000524.1:0-3537 GCA_045652385.1 Clostridia bacterium | reverse complement strand
GGGGTCGTACCGATCCCGACGCTGCCTCTGTTCCGTTTCCATCTGTCGGTCCTGTTCCTTGCGCTCCTTTCGGTTCTTTTTGTCCTTTTTGTTCTGGTCGCCGATATAGGAGCGTTCAAACTCATCGAAGAAAGACATCTCTTTACCTCCCGGTATTGTTCGGCTCATGGCCGACAGGGGTAGTCTGTCCCGGAACGGCGAGGATATGCTGGAAAAAACTGTTATTATCCCCGCGCCTTCTCGTCCGCTTCGATGTCGGCCTTCCAGGAGGCGGTCACGGGGCGGCTCATGCGCATGCTGCAGATGGTGTCGCTGACCACCCGGTAGTTGAGCTCCGTGCCCCGGGTGTCGGAAACGTACTTCACCGCCCGATCCCGGCGGATGCCGATGTCCTCGGCGGCGGAGACGGCGTCGATGTTGGCCCCCAGGAACAGGAACTCCCAGCCGTATTTCTCCTTCTGCCGC
Source organism: Clostridia bacterium (assembly GCA_045652385.1). Taxonomy (GTDB): domain Bacteria; phylum Bacillota; class Clostridia; order Christensenellales; family CAG-138; genus RUG472. The sequence goes on along the minus strand of JAZRUD010000524.1, from coordinate 3,072 downwards.
TCCACCATCCGCTTCACCTCCGCTTTGCCGTACCGATGGCTGGCATTCTCCATGCCGTCGGTGGTGATGACGAAGATGGTATGCTCCGGCACGCCCTCGGGCCGGGCGTACTTGTGCACGTTGCCGATGTGGTGGATGGCGCCGCCCAAAGCGTCCAGCAAAGCCGTGCAGCCGCCGGGCGTGTAGTCCCGCAAGGTCAGAGGCTCCACCCTGTCCAAATCCACCCGGTCGTGGATGACCCGGCTTTCGTTCGCGAAGGCGATGGTGGACACGTAAGCCGTCCCCGTCTCCCGACGCTGCTTTTCGATCATGCTGTTGAAGCCGCCGATGGTGTCCGCTTCCATGCCGCTCATGCTGCCGCTCTCGTCCAGGATGAACACCAGTTCCGTCAAATTCTTCTTCATATCCGTATCCTCCTTGCAAAAAAGTGGTCACTGGGTTATCTCAACCCTGTGACCACAGTATAGGCTATTCGGTTGTGGATCTGGTCGCCCGGCAGGCGACAAATGCAGGCTGTCAAGAAAGTGTGCCAGAAACCGTTTTGTCCGTGCCCGAGCTATAGTGCGCTATGCAACGGGTCGGAAAAACGGCTAATTTGCGACAATTCAATTGAGAAAGGACGCCATGCGTCCTTTCTGCCTCTGTTCTTTCATTATTTTTCCTGGTCGCAAACGGTCTGGCGCCTTTATCGACAGCCTGTTCAGCTCCCCAGCAGGGGCTGATCGTAGGCGAAAAGGAGTTCGTTGACGGAAAGGACGCTGAAGACGCCCTTCTGGATGCATCCCTCCACGATGATGTCGAAAAGGAAGCTGTGGGAGAGGGTGAAGCCCGCCCGGGCCAAGAGGGACTGGGTCTCGGAAAAGCTCAGCTCCAACGCCAGGGCGAAGGCTACGGCGGTGGTCTTGGAGGGCTTATACTGGGGATCGGAGCGGATCTTGGAGAACAGCTTCCTGTCAATGTTGGCCTTCTTGTAGCACTCCACGTCCGTCATGCCCTTCTCGTCGATGAGCCTGAGGAGGGTCCTGGAGAAGCCCTCGTCCAGCTTGCGCAGCAGATCGTCCAGGTCCTGATTCTCCGTCTGCTTTTTCAGGGTCGGCAGCTTCGGCTTCTTGGCAGCCGCCTGGTGCTCCGGCATGGGCGCGGCGGGTGCGCACAGGCAGGCGTCCTCCGCCGCCGGGAGCTGGATCGCCTGGAAGACGCCCGTGTCCGCCATGTACTCCCGGGGCTCTTTGGCCCAGCGATTCGACTTTATATTCCGGGGCCGCTTTTCCTCCGCCTCGGCGTAGGCGTCGTCGATGAACGTTTGGATGTCCCCAAACCGGTCCCCCAGCAGATAGGCCGCCCGGTCGAAGAGGACCAGATAGACCGTCAGATCGTGGTCCTGCAAAAAGGCGGCGATGGCCGACCTGGCCACCCGGAAGGCCTCCGCCTTGGGGTAGCCGTAGACGCCGCTGGAGATGAGGGGGAAGGCTACGGTCTCGCAGCCGTTTTGCACCGCCAGCTCCAGGGAACGGCGATAGCAGGACCGGAGCAAATGCTCCTCCCCGTGATCGCCCCCGTACCAGACGGGGCCCACGGTGTGGATCACGTATTTGGCGTGCAGGCGGTAGGCTCCGGTAATCTTGGCTTCCCCGGTCCTGCAGCCGCCCAAGGTCCGGCACTCCTCGAGCAAGTCCGGCCCTGCGGCCCGATGGATGGCGCCGTCCACCCCGCCGCCCCCCAGCAGCGAGGGGTTGGCCGCGTTGACGATGGCGTCCACGGTCATTTTCGTGATGTCGTTTCGAACCAATAAAAGAGGCATACCCGCCCTCCTGTGTGTTGATAGGATGAGTATACCGCTTTATTCGCTTTGGCGCAACAGGACTTATTGCCCGCAGTGAGCCTCGACGGCTGCCGCCGCGAAGGCCCCGGTCCCCGGGCCGCCCACCTTGTCGATGTTCTCGGTCATGGAGCCGCCCCCGCCGTACATTTTGGCAAGGCTCAGCAGAATCTTGTCCGAGCAGGTATAGAAATGCTCCGTGATGTAGCCCTGCAGCTTTCGGACCAGGGCTTGGGCCTCCGCCGACGCCGGGTCCGTGTCCCGGATGGCGCCGAACTCGGCGAAGATGTCCATCATGCCCTGGGCGATGGCGTCCCCCTGCTCTTTCGTGCGGCCTTTGGACTTTTCCTCATACTCCTGCCACTCGGCCGTCTTGCCCCAGGACGCCTTGGCCTGTCGGGCGTACTCGTCGATCTTTTTGGTGTCGAACGGTCTAAAGTCTGTCGTCATATGCTTTACCCCTACGAATCTTATGCCTCTCGCTAAGTCGATCAAATTCTCCAAATGTTCCTTCTGCAGCTCCAGCAGTTGAATCTGTTGGTCCAGCGCCCGGTTTCGGTCATAGTCCGGGCTGTCCAAAATGGTCCCGATGTCCTTGAGCGGAAACTTCAGCTCTCGAAAAAGCAAGATGCTTTGGAGCCGGATGAGCGACCCCTCGTCGTAAAGCCGGTAGCCCGCCTCCGTGACCGCAGCGGGCTTCAGCAGCCCCAGCTCGTCGTAGTGGTGCAGGGCCCGGACGCTGACACCGGTCAATTTGCTGACCTCGTGGACGGTCATCATGAGCCATCGCCTCCCTTCGACACATAGTATAAACCCTGACGTTACGTCAGGGTCAAGAGGTTTTTTGAAGTTTTTCAGAACAGCGGCAGCAGCAGCGAGGTAATGTACGCCGCGGCGGTGGCAAAGAGGGCCACTTCGATGAGGGAGCGGCGCCTGAGGCCCAGCAGCAGGGCGGCGAGAAACCCCGCCGCCGAGGGGATGATCGATCCCGTGGAGGTGAAGATGGCGGGGACGGTCATGGTCCCCAGGACCGCGTAGGGCATGTAGTGGAGGACCCCCAGCAGAAAGGGATTGGTGATCTTTTTGCGGAAGAAGGCGAGGGGCGCCATGCGGATGAGGTAGGTGACGCCGGCCATGACCAGGAGGTACGGATACAGCTTCATGCTTCCCCCTCCCCCGCCTCTATGGGCTTGAGCCAGGCGGCGATACACGCCCCGGCCACGGCGCTGAGGATGATGACGAAGCCTTCCGAC
>JAZRUD010000523.1:0-6148 GCA_045652385.1 Clostridia bacterium | reverse complement strand
CGGTCGCGCCGCAGATGCGCGGCCTTGTGCAGCGAATGGCGCTGCAGAGCGGAGGCGGCTATCGTAATCCGCTCGTCAGCTATCGCACGATCGAAGAGGCGCAGGTCTTTGGCGAAGATATGCTGGAAGCCCTGGGCCAGCCGCGTGAGGCCTGGAAGGAGAGCGGGGAAGCGCGCGAGGCAGCTTGCAGGGCGCTCTGGGAGACGCCGGAGCCTGAGTTGTTCTCTGCGCTGCAGAAGGCGCTGATGCTGTCCTTCGGGCGGCGCATGGGCATCCCGTATTCACCGGTCATCGACGGCGAGCTTCTCACCGACGACGGTCATGTCCTCATCGAGCAAGGCAAGGCACTGCCGATCTCCTATCTGCTCGGCAGCAACGGCGATGATCTGGCCGCCGCGAGAGCACACGGCTCCGTGGTGGAGGACGACGGCATGCACGGGGCCAATACGGCTTACGCTCAGCGCATGGATAAGCCCTGCTACGTTTACTATTTCGACCGCAAGATGCCCGGCGATGCGGCCGGAGCCTTCCATTCCGCCGAACTTTGGTATGTGTTCGGGAGCCTTGACTACTGCTGGCGGCCGCTGGAAGAGCATGACCGCCTGCTGTCGGCACAGATCGTCGCCTACTGGAGCAATTTTTTCAGGACCGGCGATCCCAACGGTGAGGGATTGGCGCCCTGGCGCCCCTGCACCGAAGCCGATCCTTTCGTGAAGATTTTTGATTGAAAGGGGGAACGCGGCATGATCGACCTGAGAGCAAAACCGTTTTTTCTGAATGACGACGATGTCCGCTGGGTCATGGGAACCCTGGCCGCCATGACAAAGGAGCAAAAGGCCGGACAGGTTTTCTGCCCTCTGGGTGCTTCTCCCGATCCTGCGTTTTTGCGGCATGTCATCTGCGATATCGGTGTCGGCGGGATAATGTACCGTCCCGGCCTTGCCGCCGAGATCCAGAACACCCACCGCACGATCCAGGGTATGGCCGGTATCCCGCTCCTGCTGGGGGCCAACACGGAAAACGGCGGGAATGGCCTGGCTTTCGAAGGGACCAGCTTTGGCCAGCCCATGGCTGTTGCCGCGACGGGTGATACGGAAAATGCTTACCGTATGGGCTTCACGGCCTGCGCGGAAGGCGCGGCCCTCGGCCTCAACTGGAGTCTCGCGCCGATCGTGGACATCAACTATGAGTTTCATAATCCGATCACCAACGTCCGTACCTTCGGCAGCGACGCGGACAAAGTCATCGCCTGCGGCAGTGCCTACATGCGCGGCGCAAAGGAGAACGGGGTGGCCGTTTCCATCAAACATTTTCCCGGCGACGGTGTGGATGAGCGCGATCAGCACATCCTCACCAGTGTCAATACCCTCAGCCGTGAGGACTGGGATAAAAGCTTTGGACGCGTCTATTCCGCACTGATCGAACAAGGCGCTGAGACGGTTATGGTGGGACACATCGCCCTGCCCGCCTATGCGGACGAGACGGAGCGGTTCTTGCCGGCCAGCCTGTCCCACTCTTTGATGACGGGTCTTCTGCGGGGGAAGCTGGGATTCAACGGCCTCATTTCCACCGACGCAACGCCTATGGTCGGCTTCACCGCCGCCATGCCCCGGGCAGAAGCGATCCCTACAGCTATCGCTGCCGGGGCAGACATGATCCTGTTCAACAAAGACTTGGACGAAGACTATCATTTCCTGCTGGCAGGTCTCGAAAACGGTCTCGTAAGTGAAGCACGGCTTGACGAGGCGGTCACGCGCATCCTGGCGACCAAAGCGGCTTTGGGTCTGCATCGGAAGCAGGCGGACGGAACGCTGGTTCCGGGAGCGGAGGCGTTGTCTGTGATCGGATGTCCAAAGCACCGCGCCTGGGCAGAAGAAGCTGCAGACCGGGCCATCACACTGGTCAAGGACACTCAGAAACTTTTGCCGTTATCTGCCGAGAGATTTCGACGCGTTTATCTGAATGTGATCCAGAAAGACCTGAGTCCGGATAATGCTTTTGTACAGGCATGGAAGTCGCTCTTTGAGAAGGAAGGCTTCGAGGTGACCGTGCGGGATCGCCGCGTCAGCATCGCGCCTCAGGACTTTGCCGATGTCCCGGGTTTGAGCACGGAAAAGAAAGCGCTGATGCATGAGATGTACCGCAGCATCGGAGAGGCAAAGAAAGCGTATGATCTCTACGTCTATATCTGCAACATGGAGAATGCTTCCAACAACACCACGCTGCGGCTCAACTGGAACGTGGCCTTCGGGCTCGGGGACGACGCCCCTTGGTTTGTCTCAGAGCTGCCTGCATTGATGATCAGCACGGCTTATCCCTTTCACCTTTTCGACGCGCCAATGCTCAAGACGTACGTCAACGCCTATGCGGGCATCCCCACCTTCCGAAATGCAGTCATGGACAAGCTGATGGGCCGCAGTACATTTACCGGAATAAGCCCCGTTGATCCGTTTTGCGGAAGGGAGGATTTGAGGCAATGAAAGAGTTCGATGCGGTGATCTTTGATTTGGACGGGGTAATCTGCTTTACGGACGAGTTCCACTATATGGCCTGGAAGGCTATGGCCGATGGTATCGGCGTGCCTTTTGACAGAGAGATCAATAACCGCCTGCGCGGCGTGAGCCGCATGGCAAGCCTGGAGATCATTCTGGAGAACTACTCCGGAGAGATGTCCGACGCTGAAAAAGAACAGCTGGCTTATCAAAAGAATGAGACCTATAAAGAGCTGCTCAAGCAAATGTCCACAGCAGACCTCAGCAAGGAGGTAAAAGACACGCTGGACGAGCTTCGTGCGCGCGGCTATCTGCTCGCCATCGGTTCCTCCTCCAAAAACGCGCCCTTCATCCTCCGGCAGATCGGTTTGAACGACTATTTCGATGCTGTCTCCGACGGCAACAACATCACTCATTCCAAGCCTGACCCCGAAGTTTTTTTGAAAGCGGCCCAGATGCTGAACATCCCCGCCTCCCGGTGTCTGGTGGTGGAAGATGCGGTTTCCGGCGCGGAGGCTGCCCATCGGGGCGGCATGAAGGCAGCCTGTGTAGGGGACGCTTCCAGAGAAGGCGCCGGGGATTGGAACATGTGCAGCGTAGAGGACCTGCTGAATATCCTGTAAAGCAATGATTCAGGGCAAGCGTTTTATAGATATCGCCGATGGCCTCAAGCCAAAGCTTTTTACCCGGACTGTAATCAGAAGCTCTGATCCGATGCTGCGTCAGGGGGATACCTGCATAGTGGATTTCGAGGAGCATCTCGTTGGGTACGTGACATTAAGATTAGAAACCTCAGGAAGCCATGCAGATGCGCCACTTTGGCTGGAAATCCAATTTGCGGAAAGGGAGCGGGAGTTCTCGGAACGAGTAGAGGACTATAAAGGATGGATCAGCTCCAGCTGGATTCAACAGGAACGAATCCACGCAGATCGATTTCCCTGCACCGTACGGCTGGATCGGCGATACGCCTTTCGGTATGTGAAGATCACGGTCCTTGGCATCAGCGAAAAAAATGCTCTGAGCAGGATAACAGTATCCTGCGAGGCTGTGTCTTCGGCCGATGGGGATCGGCTGCTTCCCTATAAATCGGAGAGCAAGGAGCTCTGTTTGCTGGATAAGATTGCCTGCAACACTCTTCGTGACTGCATGCAGGATGTGTTCGAGGACGGTCCTAAGCGGGACAGGCGGCTTTGGCTGGGCGATCTTCGCCTGCAGGCTCTTGCCAACGGGGAGACCTATAGGCAGTTCGATCTCGTGAAACGGTGCCTGTACCTTTTTGCCGGCAGCACGTTGGAGGATGGGCAGGTCAGCGCGGCTGTATTCACAGATCCGGAACCGAAAGCGGACGATACTGTCCTGTTCGATTATTCCCTTTTGTTCATTCCGACCCTGCTGGATTATTACGAGATGACGGGGGACCGGGAGACGCTGAGCGACCTTTGGCCTACAGCCCTCAGGCAAATCGAACTTGCCCGGGCATCCTTTGATAACTCCGGCATCGTTCGGGACAGCGACCGGCTGGGGTGGTGTTTTATTGACTGGAATCTGGACCTGAACAAGCAAGCCTCCGCTCAGGGCACCTATCTTTATTGTGAGAAGGCCGCCCGAAGGATAGCGTCCATATTGGGAGAACATGAGACGGCATGCCGTTTAGAAGCGGATTACAGCGATAAGAAATCCGCGGCCATATGCCGGCTGTTCGACAAGGACCGGGGCGTGTTTACCAGCGGCGCGGACCGACAGGTCTCTCTTGCGTCTCAAATCTGGATGATTCTGGGGGGCGTATCCGATGACCCAACGATTCTGGATCGAGCCAACTCCATGCAGGATACGGTAGGCATAGTGACTCCCTATCTCTATCACCACTTTGTGCAGGCCCTTCTGGATACCGGACGAAAGGAGCAGGCCCTGTCCGTTCTGCGCACCTATTGGGGCGGTATGGCCAAGGAGGGGGCGGATACGTTCTGGGAGCTCTACAACCCGGAGAACCCCAACGAGTCCCCCTACGGCGGCACCATCGTCCTCAGCTACTGCCACGCCTGGAGCTGTGCTCCGGCATACTACCTGCGCAAATACTATGCCAAATGAAATACTGATGCTATCCCGCACTTACGAATCCTAACTGATTTATGAGGAGAATCTGACTGTACTTTTGACTGTATTTTGACTGCACTTTGCTTGAGCTTTCTATCGTAGAGTGCTTTGAGTGAGCATAGTAAACAATCCGGATTTTTCCCTATGCTGTTTATAAACCGGATTGTTTATTTCAGCGTCGTCACGATCGGTTCCGTGCCGTAAGTATACTCCGCAAAGGGATTGATCACGGGGACGATCTCTCCTTTGGAATTCATGTAGACGCAGGACTGGGTGCCGCTTTTTAGGTCCACGTTCACCAGCATCCCCACGTAATCGGTATGATTCCCGGCGGGCGCCTCGTCGTGCTGGGTCAGCCCCCGCTTGCCGCAGATGAAGGCGTTGAAGCGATAGTCCGTCATGTATCCGTTGTAGGTCTTGCCCTCCGTGCCGGAGAAGTCCTTGTTGTACACCAGCGTCGTGTTGGGCGGGATGGTCCCCTCCAGGAACGGATACAGATCATGCTGATGGCCGGTGATGAGAATATCCACGCCGATCTCGTTCAGCCGCTCCGTCCAGGCGGCTTTGACGGCTTCGTGGTTGTGGCGTGAGTTCACAAAGGGGATAGGGATATGGCAGACGGCCATGGTGTAGGCGGCGTCCTTATATTCCCCTGCGGCAATGATATCGTCCAGCATGCGGGTCTGCTCCTCCCGGTACAGGTCAAACTGGGCCGTTTCATAATACTCCCACCAGTCGTCGTCGTGATCCTCGCCCAAATCGAGCATGATGCCGTATATGTCCGAAAGCCGGAAGGTGTAATAGAACTTGCCGTTCTTGCTGCCGGTATATTTGTACAGATCCTCAGCATACTCGCCCTTGATCTCATGGTTGCCCCGGGTATAGATGACCGGAATCGTGCCGCCGGTGATCTTGAAGGCGATCTCATTGGCGATCTGGGCGTCTTCATACCGATCGACCATGCTGGTCAGATCCCCCAGGAGCACGATGAAGTCAAGGGTGTTTTCCGGCCGCGCATGGCCGGCAAGGCTCACCGCGCCCTCCACGGCGCCATGGATGTCCGGGAGGGCCAGGTAACAGATCCCGTCCGCGGCGTTCACCGGGGTGAACGGGTATTGCTCAGAAAAGGTTTCGCCTGTATAGCCGCCGAAGGGCCCCCGGTAGATCATCTGCCTGGCGCAGATTTTGTAGCTCTTTGCCTCGTCCAGCGCGTGCTGCGGCACGGTGACCTTATGCACCAGGTCCTTGGACCGCATACTGCCCGCGTAAAGGTCGTAGTATTTCTCCTGGCCCACCTCCACCCAGACGATTGCGGTGTCGCTGGTGGAAAACACGATCTGGTAGTCGTCCTCCACCGCGTAGACCACCGGCCGGTACGTGAAGCGGCATGGCCGAAGGCCGTAGCCGACGACGGCGCAGGCGGCGATCAGCGCCACCAGGAACAGAACCTTCGCCGCAAGATGCCATCCCCTGTTCGGCGCGTGGAAAAACAGCAGGCAGAAAACTAGGATCAGCGCGGCAGCCACCCCCACGGATCGAAGGAATTTCGGCAGGATGAACTG
>JAZRUD010000522.1:0-2195 GCA_045652385.1 Clostridia bacterium | reverse complement strand
AGCGGACCAGAAGGCCCAGCGATTCGTCCACGTCCAGGGCGAAAGCAGGGGCGGAGACATCGTTTTGGACCAGGCGCACGTCCTTGCGGAGGGTCAAACAGTGCTGCCGATAGGCGGCGAGATAGGCGGGGGGACGGCCGGCGAGAAGGGCTGTGTACAGATCGTCCAGCGATTCGATCATGGCGGCAGCCAGGGTGGGCAGGGGGAAGCTTCGGCCCGTCTCGGTCCGGAGGGACCCGGCCAGGGTCTGGAGTTCCGGGGGGAAGTCCTCCCGCTCATAGTTCACGTTGAGGCCCACGCCCACTACCACGTATGCAAGGCGGCCCCCCGCCGAAAAGGCGCTTTCGGTGAGGATGCCGCAGATCTTTTTCCCGTTCAGGATAAGATCGTTGACCCATTTGATCTTCGCGTCGGCCCCGGCGGCGCGCAGCACGGCCCGGCGCATGGCCTCTGCCGTGAAGCCCGTCAGGGGCAGCAGCCACTCCGGGGGCAGCTGGGGCCGGAGCAGGGCGGAAAGATACACGCCCTTCCCGGCGGCGGAGGTAAAGCTCCGCCCCAGACGGCCCTTGCCCCAGGTCTGCTCTCCGGCGATCAAAACCGTCCCCTCCGGGGCGCCTTCGTCGGCCATGGCCTTGAGCAGATCGTTGGTGGAGGGGCAGGTGGCAAGATAGTGCAGCGCAGCGCCCACCCGGTCCACCGGACCCAGGGCGGCGCGGATCTCGTTCAGCATGGCGATGTCCTTTCCCTGTGGTACGCCCATCATAGCACAGGCGGCGGCGAAAGGGAAGCGTCTCACTTCATCTTCAGCATTCGGCTGAATTTGGCGATAACGATGATGGAGAGGACGATGAGGATAAAGGCGATGGACACCAGCAGACTCACCCACCATTGGGACAGGGTCTGCTGCTCCTTCTGCTCCCGTTCCTGCTTCTCCTTTTCCTCGTCGGTGATCTCTACCGGCGCCTGAACGGTGGTCCGAAGCTGCTGATACTCCGTGTGCTCCCGGCCGGACATGTCCTCGTAGCTCATCACCAGCTCCCCGTAGGCGGTGCCGTACTTCTCCTTTCCGGGCAGGGTGGTGACGAAGACGGAGATGGCCTTGTCCGCGCTCTGCTGGGGCTCCAGGGTGCCCAGGTATGCCGAAGCGGCGATGAGCCCGTCCATGCGGAGGGTGCAGCGCACGTTGTAGACGGGCGCATAGCCGGTGTTGTAGACGCACACGGGCTGGGTGAAGGTATCGCCGCTGGTGAGGGTCTCGGGCAGCTTCATCTCGTCGAAGCCGATGGAGGCAGGCTGGACCACGCTGATCTGCAGGGGCACCGCGTCCCCGTAGACGTTGCCGTACACGTCCTCGTAGGCCAGCGTGACGGCGAGGCCGTGGCGTCCGGCGAAGACGGTCTTCTCCGAAGCGAAGGAAAAGCTGATCTCGATCTTCTCCGAAACGGGTATGCGGGCCAGGAACACTGGGGCCAGGCTGTCGCTGCGGTAGATCCCCTGGCCCTCGGCAGCGGCCGTGACGCGGACGTTTTTCGCCTCCAGGTCCCCCACGTTCTGCACCGTCAGCGACAGGGTGAAGCTTTCCCCGCCGGCGATGGCGTCGGCGCTCGCCTGGCTGCTTGCCAGCACCAGCACGGGCTTTCTGACCGCCGTGGGGCCGCTCCAGCCGCCCCCGCCGCCCCCCGAGGAAGGGTTCTTGCCGTCGGTGATGGTCACCTGCAGGGTGAAGCTCTGCGACGCCGGGTCCCCCTGCTTGTCCGTGTAGCTCACGTGGAAGGTCACGGGGTAGGTGCCGTTGGTCCGGTTGGCGGCCAGCTCCAGGGACAGGCTGATGAGGAACACGGATCTCTCCGCCTCGTTCCCGGCGGCGTCCCTGGCGAGCTCCGTGGTCTTGGGAAGATCGAACTGATAGTTGCCGTAGCGGAACGGGCCGGTGGTGGCCATGTCCGGGGTCACCCGCACCACGTCGCCCATCACGTCCCCCAGCAGGGGCAGCACGAACAAGGCCTTGCCGCCGGAGACGGTGGGCATGTAGCCGCTGGCATAGCTCTTGGCCATGCCGGGGTAGATATAGGCCGTGTCGACGACCAGCTCCGTGTCACCGACGCCCCCGGGCCGGGGCGTGGGCGTGGGCGACGGCGAGGGCGATTCGTCCGGCGCGCCGGAAGCTGAGGGCGTGGGGTCCGGATCGGCGGAAG
>JAZRUD010000521.1:0-4070 GCA_045652385.1 Clostridia bacterium | reverse complement strand
CGGGCGGCGATCTGGGCCAGATGGGTGACGCAGAGAAGCTGATGGGATCTGGACAGCTCCTGCATCTTTCTGGCAACGGCGTTGGCGATGAGACCGGAGATGCCCGTGTCGATCTCGTCGAAGATCAATGTACCGATGGCGTCCGCATGGGACAGGGCCGCTTTGAAGGCAAGCATGACGCGGGAGATCTCGCCGCCGGAGGCGACACGCACCAGAGGCTTCTCCGGCTCGCCCTTGTTGGCGGAAAAGCGAAAAGACACTTCATCCACGCCGTTTTCGGACAGGGTCTCCGGATCCAGCGGCGTAAATCCTGCGGAGAAGGACGCGAAGGGCATGCCCATATCCTTCAGGTTCGCTTCGATGGCGGTCTTAAGCTGCCGGGCAGCCTCCTGCCGGCGCTGAGACAGAGCCCGGGCGTCGGTCGTGAAGGCGGCGACGGCGGCCCGCTCCGCCTGGCTCAGTTCCGCCATGCGATCCTCACCGCCCAAAAGTTCGTTCTGCTCAGCCCGAAGGGTATCGGCATAGGCTAAGATCTCTTCGATGTCCGCCCCATATTTGCGCTTCAATTGCTCGATCTGGAAGAGTCGGCTCTCGATCTCGGTGAGAGCGTCGGGATCGAAGGAAAGCCCGTTCAGGGCGTCCCGCAGGGTGTAGGCTACGTCCTCCAGGGAGTAGTAGGCTTCCTCGGTCTGCTGAGACGCAGCCCGGTATTCCTCCCCATATTCACCCAGAGCGGCCAGACACCGCTTGGCTTCGGCGATCCGGCTGAGAGCCCCTTGCTCCTCGTAGAGGGCGTCGTAGGCTGTCTGGAGGTTCTCCTCGATAGCGGCGAAGTTCTGCAGCTGCTTCTTTTTTAGCTCCAGCTGCTCCTCCTCGCCCGGCTGCAGATCGGCCCCGTCGATCTCCTTCAATTCGTATGCGATCACGTCCAGGCGCCGGGCCCGTTCCTTCAAGCTGTTTTGGAGCTTTTCCCGGGCGCTGCGGGCCACGAGGGCCGCCTGGCGCTCCTCCCGCATCCGAGTGAGCAGCCCGTCTCCGTCGCTGTTCGCAAAAGCGTCCAGCAGCCCAAGATGGGTCTTCTCGTTGAGCAGGGACTGATGAGCGTGCTGGCCGTGCATGTCCACCAGCAAGTCCCCCACGGTCTTCAGCTCCGCCGCGCTGACCAGGGTGCCGTTGATCCGGCAGACGCTCTTGCCGCTGGCGTAAAGTTCCCGGTAGAGGACCACCTCTTCCCCGTCGTACAGCTCCTGATCCAGCAGATACTCCGCCGCGGGCGTGCCCTCCTTCACCGTGAACAGAGCTTCCACCGCCCCCTTCTGGGCGCCGGTGCGGATGCTCTCCCGGTAGGCACGCTCGCCGAGAGCCAGACTCACCGCCTCGATGAGGATGGATTTGCCCGCGCCGGTCTCGCCTGTCAGTGCAGAAAAGCCCTCCTCGAAGTCCAGGGAGAGCTTGTCGATCAATGCGATATTGGATATGGTCAGATGCCTGAGCATCGTCTATGCTCCTTTACTTCATCATCTTCTGGAACCGCTTGATGATCTCGGCGGTGTTCTTGCCTTCCCGCACCGCCACGAAGATGGTGTTGTCTCCGGCGATGGACCCGGCGATCTCCGGCCATTTCAGGGAATCGATGGCCTCTCCGGCCACGGAAGCGCTGCCCGAGATGGTCTTGATCACGATCAGGTTCCCCGCGTTGGTGATGGACACCACGCAGTTGGAGAACAGGCGGATGAACCGCTCCTGCAGATCGGACTCGGCCTTTTCCACGGTGGCATACTTGTAGTGACCCTCGCTGGTCAAAACTTTGATGAGCCTGAGTTCCTTTATATCCCGGGAAACAGTGGCCTGGGTGACCTGGAATCCCTGCTCGCCCAAGAGCCGAGCCAGTTCTTCCTGGGTCTCCACATCCCGAGAAGCGATGATCTTGATGATCATGGCATGTCGTTTCGTTTTCATAGTATCCGCCTCGTTCGTTTCAAGTTTACGTCAGTCGATCCCGGATGCGACTGTAAAGATCCATCTGTTCAAATCGGATAAAGGAGACCTTCGCCTTGGACCCGGTGATCCTGAGCGATTCGCCTTTGGACACCCGGCACACCCTCTGGCCGTCGATGGCCGCCATACCGTCGTCGTGCTCCACCAGCTCCACCTGGCTGTCGCTTCGGACCACGATGGGCCGCACGTGCAGCTTATGGGGACAGATGGGTGTGATGACCATGGCGTCCAACCCCTCCGGCATGATCGGTCCCCCTGCGGACAGATTGTAGCCCGTGGAGCCCGTGGGTGTGGAAACCATGACGCCGTCCGCCGATACCGTCCAGGCGCTCTTGCCGTCGATCCGAACGTCGATGTCCGTGACGCCGGAGAAGGAAAGCTTATAGAGCACCGCATCGTTCAAACAGCGATAGACCCGTCCGGTACTGACCTGGCAATCCAGCATGGCGCGTTGCTCCAGCTGGTAGTCCCCTGCTTTGAGCCTGGGCAGGCACGTCAGGAATCCTTCCTCCGTCAGCTCCGTCAAAAATCCTACGCGGCCGAAGTGGATGCCCAGGATCGGCATTTGGGCGGTCAGAGCCACCGGCACATGGCGAATGATGGAACCGTCTCCGCCGATGACGATGATGACGCCGTCCTCTCCCGGTTCGGGCCCCCGCTCTTCCAGCTCAACGCATAAAAAACCGTGGCCTGCCGCTGCATCCATCAGGCGCTTTCGGGCGTCGAATGTGGCCGGTTTTTTAGGATTCGCCGCAAAGAATAGGTACAAAGCTTTATCCTCGGATGAATACTGCAGATGTATTATACAGTATGGTTTCCGAAATTTCAATACAAATATGAATAATTTTTTAACAATTTATGTGAAATTTATGACTGTCCGCGACGATTTGAGCTGCTTTTTCCTCGAAATCTATCGGCTCGGCAGAAATCTCATCGTCACTGTTCCTCAAAAACAGCAGAAACTCTATATTTCCTTTGGGGCCGGTGATGGGCGAGAAAGAAAGGTCCTCCACCCAATATCCAGCCTGCTGAGCATAGCGGATAATGTTTATACATACATCCCGATGAATAGACGGTTCACGGATCACGCCGTTCTTGCCCACCTGGCCCCGGCCTGCTTCGAACTGAGGTTTGATAAGGGCCACCACCTGTCCCTCCGGCTTCAAACATGCCTTGAGGGGCGGCAGGATCAGCTTCAGGGAGATGAAGGATACGTCGATGGACGCGAAATCGAAGGGGCCGTCGAACCAGCCCGGTTCCATGAAGCGGGCGTTGCGCCGTTCCATGACCGTGACCCGCGGATCGTTTCTGAGCTGCCAGGCCAGCTGCCCATAGCCCACGTCCAGGGCGCAGACGTGCTTCGCGCCGTTCTGAAGCATGCAATCCGTGAACCCGCCGGTGGACGCGCCTACATCCAGGCATACCTTGTCCTGCAGCGACAGCGGAAACACCTTCAGGGCCTTGTCCAGCTTCAATCCGCCCCGACTCACGAAGGGAACGGGATCCTCGTGGAGGGCGACGGCGTCCTCAGGCCGCACCTCCTCCCCCGCCTTCTCCGCCTTTCGGCCGTTGACGAAGATTTCCCCGGCCATGATCATGGCCCGGGCCTTCTCCCGGGAGGGGGCTAATCCCGCCTCCACCATATAAACGTCCAAACGTTTCTTATCCATCTATACGTCTCAGCTCCCGCACGGCGTCGATCATAGCCGCTTCGTCGATGCCGCCCAGCGTCCGCTGCCGGGCAACGGTGGCCTGGGGCATGGATGCGTCGGGCAGGCACAGAGGCCGCACCGTCAGCTCCGGGCAATAGGCCGCCACATATAGGCTCAGGGCCGCCACGTTCTCCTCGGCCACGATGAGTTTGCAGCCATTTCGCCGCAGTTCGTCCAGCAGCGCATAGTCCAAAGGTTTATAGAACCGGGCCTCCACCAGCCCGCAATCCAGCTTTTCCGCCACCCGGCGGGCGATCGCCACCAGGGGACCGGCAGCGACGATGACCACGTCTGCGGCAGGACGCAAGGTGGCCCATTTGCCGTAAACCACAGGCGCTTCGCCCTCGCCCTCAGGCAGGG
>JAZRUD010000520.1:0-3110 GCA_045652385.1 Clostridia bacterium | reverse complement strand
GCCTTCTCCACGTTCCGGGAGGCCCGGAGAACAAGGCCGATGGACAGGTCCTCGTAGACGAGATCGCCGATATGGACCGGGGCGTCCACGGACAGGTCCTTCAGCGCCGCCACTGCGGGAAGGAGCGATGCCCGGGGGATGGGGGCGGTGCTGCGGACGCTGACCAGGGGCAACACGCCGCCGTTAACCGCCACGCTGGTGGTCAGGACCCGGCGGGGGTCCGTGAGCTCCGTCCGGCCGTAGGCGACGCCGTTCTTGCAGGCCGCGCCTTCCACCTTGGTCTCCCCGTTCTCCTGCCACACGGTGAGCAGACACCCGTTGGGGCAGACCACGCAGGTCAATTCCATCTTCTTCATACGAGGCTCACCTCCACCTGTTTGCAGACGGGCACGTTCTTCACCTTCAGGCGGATCATCTCAGAGGGCATGACCCGCTTCATCTTCTTGCTGACCAGGGTCTTGCCGTCCGCCGTGACGGTCAGCTTCTGATCCCGACCGGGGAGCGTGACCCGCATGGAAAGATATCCGTCCTCGCCCGCGGTCAGCTGCCGGGGCAGGACGTAGCGGATGCCGCCGGAAACGGCGACAGGGACCATCTGTTTACCCGTTTCACCCTTCAGCCAGGCTGCTGCGTGCTCCGCCGCCCGTTCGCCCTCCTCGCTGACCAGGTCCACCAAATCGTGGACGTGGAGGCCGTTGCCGCAGGAGAAGACGCCGGGCACCGAGGTCATGAGATCTCCGTCCACCAGAGCCCCGCCGGTAACGGGGTCCATTTGGATGCCGCAGGCCTTGGCCAGCTCGTTCTCCGGGATCAACCCCACGGACAGCACCAGCACGTCGCAGGGGATGACGCGTTCGCTGCCGGGGATGAACCGGCCCTTTTCGTCCACCTTGGCGGTGATCACGTGGGTGATATGGTCGTCCCCGTGGATCTCCTTCACGGTCTCGGCGAGGCACAGGGGGATGTCGAAATCCTCCAGGCACTGGCGCACGTTCCTCGGCAGGCCCGAGCAGAAGGGAAGCTTCTCGAGGACGCAGTGGACCTTCGCCCCTTCCAGGGTCATGCGCCGGGCCATGATGAGGCCGATGTCGCCGGAGCCCATGATGACCACATTCTTCCCGAAGGCGATGTTGCGCATGTTCATCAGGTATTGGACCACGCCCGCCGTGTACACGCCGGCAGGCCGGTTCCCGGGCACGGCCAAGGCGCCGCGCGTCCGTTCCCGGCAGCCCGTGGACAGGATGACGGCGTCCGCCTGGACCTCGAAGAGCCCCTGGGGCGTGATATAGGTGACTTTTTTGTCGGGGGAAAGCTCCACCACCATGGCGCCGGTTACAGCTTCCACGCCCGCGTCCCGGGCCATCTGGATGAACCGGGCTGCGTATTCGGGGCCGGACATGGCGCTGCCGAAGCGCAGCACGCCGAAGCCGTCGTGGATGCACTGGTTCAAAATGCCGCCCAGCACCGGGTTCCGCTCGAGAAGCAGCACCCGCCCTACGCCCTTTTCCTTGGCCCGGACCGCCGCAGCCAATCCCGCAGGTCCGCCGCCGATGACGACAAGATCAGCTCGTTCCATACTTTACGCCTCCCTGCCTTTTACATACCCCAGCAGAGGGTGATCCCCCCGCCGCTTCAGGTCGATGTCCCCGGGGGCCTTGCCCTCCGAAAGCAGCAGCTCCACGATCCGCTGGAAGCAGTAGCCTCCGTTGCAGCGGCCCATGGTGGACCGGGTGCGGTTCTTCACGGCGATGACGCCTGTGGCGCCGATGGGGTTGTTCAGAGCCCGCTTCACCTGAGCCCGGGTCACGGTCACGCAGCGGCAGACCACGTCGCCGTAGTCCGGGTCTTCTGCGATGAGCGCCCGCTGCTCCTCCCGGGAGAGCTCCCCAAAGGGCGGGATGCCCCGGTAGGTGGGGACGAAGTCGGGCTTCTCTTTGAGTTCCGTGTCCTCCGAAAGGATGTCCAAAACCATCCGAGCGATGGGCATGGAAGCGGTGATGCCGGGGGACTCGATGCCGATGAGGTTGATAAGGTGCTTGGCTTTGGGGCTTCGCACGATGACGAAGTCGCCGAAGTTGGCTTCTCCCTTCTTGACGAGCTTGGGCCGGACCCCCGCGTAGGTGCCGATGACGGTCCGCATGTTCAGCGTGGGCAGCAGCACCTGGGCCTCCCGCCGCAACTGGTCCAAAATGGGCTCCGTGGTGCTGTAGTCCTCGTGGTTTTCAATGTAGTCCGCGCTGGGGCCGATGAGGATGTTTCCGTCCACGGTGACGGTGAGGTGGACGCCCAGGCCCCCTACGCCGGGCCGGGGCACCGGGTAGACGGGGAGCTTCAGATCGCCCTTGTCCAGCAGATAGTATTCGCCCCGGCAGGGGTAGATGGTGAAGGAGGGGTCTCCGGCCATGGCGGAGATCCTGTCGGAAAAGAGGCCCGCCGAGTTGACGAGGGTCCGGCAGGTCAGGGCGTGGGTCCCGGCCCGGACCGTGTACCCATTCTCGATGGCGGTGATATCGGTGACAGGGCTCCCGAGATAGTATCTGACCCCGTTTTGGGCTGAGGCCTCCGCCAGATGGATGGAGTAGAGGAAGGGATTGAACACGGCGGTGTTCTTCGAAAGCATGGCCCAGCTGGCGGGCAGGTCCGGCTCGATGGCGCGAATGGCTGCCCCGTCGATGATCTCCAGGCCCTTGACCCCGTTCTTTTCGCCCTGTTCCTTCAGCTTGACGAGGGCCTGGCGGTCCGCCTCGTCGTAGCCTACGATGAGCTTGCCGGTCTTCTTATAGGGGATGTCCAGGTCCCGGCACAGGGCCTCAAAGCCCTCGTTGCCCTCCACGCAGAGCTTGGCCATGAGGCTGCCGAGCCGGTTGTTGAACCCGGCGTGGACCACGCCGCTGTTGCGGCCGCTGGTGCCCATGCCCACGTCCAGCTCCTTCTCCGCCACGGCCACCTTCAGGTCGTAGCGGCTCAACGCGTAGGCGAGGGCGCAGCCAACGCTCCCCCCGCCCACGATCAATACGTCATAGTTCGTCATTTGCTTGCCTCGCTCAACACCGTGATGGCATCCTCCACCGCGAGGGCCGCGGAGCCCCCCGCCCCCATATCAAGTCGGA
>JAZRUD010000519.1:0-2980 GCA_045652385.1 Clostridia bacterium | reverse complement strand
AGGACGTGAAAAACGCCCTGCAGCTCTGTTATTACGACAGCACCGTCATGACCCGTGAGGTGTTGGATCAGTATTTCGAGACCCTGGACAGCTACTCCTCCCGGCAGGCGCTCATGTACTGCCTTCGCAACTTCGACGAGGAGCTGGTGTGGGAGGGACTCAAATCATCCGATCATCCTGTGTTCGTCCTCTGGGGCGAGGAGGATAGGGTGCAGCCCTTCGAGAACATCGAAAAGGCCCAGGCGGTTTTGAAGCGGGGAGAATTTTTCTCCGTGCGGAACGCGGGCCACTTTTTTCAGGAGGAGAAGGCGGAGGTGCTTTCGGACATGATCGACAAATATATCCTCTACGGGGAGGACCTGGCATGATCGACGCCTTCAGCCTGGGGGATCAGGTGGTATTGAAGAAGCCTCACGCCTGCGGGGGGAACCTGTGGGAGATCGTGCGGGTGGGCGCGGACGTAAAGCTCAAATGTCTGAACTGCGGCCGGGTGGTCATGCTGGATCGGCTGGAGTTTCTCAAGAGGGCCAGAAAGCTGGTGCCCGCCGGAAAGGATGAGGAATGCTGACAAAGAAGGAAAAAAGCGAACTTGCAAAGCTGGTGGCCCGTCGGAACGAGCATCTTAAGGGCGCCCGGTTTTGGAATGTATTGGAATATCTCATCACGCTTCTGCTTATGATCGTGCTGGCCTTTTCCATCCGGGCGGTGCTCTTCGAGCCCATGCGGGTGAAGGGGTCGTCCATGGAGAACACCCTCCTGCCGGGGGACTATATGGCGGTGGAGAAGCTGAGCTACATCGTCAAACCCATGAAGCGGGGGGATGTGGTCATCTGCTACTATCCCAACAACGACGAATATACCTGCGTCAAGCGGATCATCGGTCTCGAAGGGGACAGGATCGTCATCGAAGGCGGCACCGTCAGCGTCAACGGCGTGACGTTGAGGGAGGACTACGTGACCACGGGCATGACCTCCAAACACGACGGGACATACCAGGTGGAGCCGGGCTGCATCTTCGTCATGGGCGACAATCGGCTGGTGTCCCGGGACAGCACCGACGGCATGGTGGGCAACATTCCCATGGAGCGGGTCATCGGCCGGGTGCGGCGGGTGCTGCTGCCCGCCTCCCGGGCAAAGCGCTTTATCGAAATGGAGTACGGCGTATGAACATCGAAGCCGTACCCTTGCGGCGGGAAACCTTCAAAAAGCTCCATCGGCGGCACAACCTGTGGCGCTGGACGTTCAGCACGGTCCTGGCGGCGGTGTTCGTGTTCTTCGTATGCTTCGTCTGCTTTTCCTGGGTGAAGATGGGAAACGATTCCATGGCGCCCACCCTCCGCAAGGGAGATCTGGTGCTGGTGGATCGGATCTATAAGTATTGCTACGGGATCGAACGCACGGACATGGTGGCCTACCGCCGGAACGGCACCGGCGAGCTGCTCATCAAGCGGGTGGTGGCTACGGCCGGCGAGACCGTCAGCGGGAAAAACGGGGCGTTGTGGATCGACGAACAGTACCGGCTGAACGAGGAGGAGTACGGCGCTCTTCGCACGGCCGACTTCGACGCCGTGACGGTGCCGGAGGGGTGCGTGTTCGTGCTCTCCGACGATCGTCAGTACGGGGAGGACAGCCGGGAGGCGGACATCGGCTGCGTGCCCGTCAGCGACATCGTGGGCGTCATGCACATACGCCTGCTGCCGTCCCTTCAGTTTTACCGGTAAGGCCCTGCGGGGTCTTTTTTTTTCGGCCTGCGCAACCAAAGGCGTCTTCACATGGTGTTGTTGGCAGAAACGGAAGGAGAAATGACCATGAAAAAGACGATATGCCTTTTGCTCATAGGGGCGCTGCTGCTGACGGGATGCGCTCAGCCCCCTGATAATACCGATCGGGAGGAGCCGAGACCCACGGTGACCGTGACCTATTTCAGCGAGCCCACCGCCGTGGCCCCGCCCCCGGATATTCCGGCCGTCACCGGCTATGAATCGTTCATGGCCGTGCTGTCCGCCGCCGTGATCGACGGGACCGGGAACAAGAACCTGTCCCCCGTCAGCGTGTATATCGCCCTCAGCATGGCCGCCGAGGGAGCGAAAAACGAGACCCAGGCGGAGCTGCTGTCGCTTCTGGGGGCGAAAGACCCGGAGGATATGCGGAAAACCGCCGAGGAGCTGCTGAAAAACCTGGACATTCGGGGGGAGACCGGAGAACTGGCGCTGGCCGATTCCATCTGGCTGGGGGAACAGGACGGCACGGTGTCCTTCCATGAGGCGTATCTGGAGCTCCTGCGGTCCGGTTACGATGCGGAGGCCCGGGCCGTTCCCTTCGGGAACCCGGCCGCCGGGGAGGCGATCGCGGCCTGGATCAGGGAAAAGACCCGGGAAAAGGTGAAGGTTTCGGAGGACGCCATGCGGTTCGACGCCGACACCCTGGCGGTATTGATCAACACCGTCTTTTTGAAGGACAGCTGGCGGGAGCCGTTCAACGAGGACAGGACGGAGCAGGGGCCCTTTTTCGGCGTGAACGGGAAAGAGGGAACGGCAGACTATATGCGCCGGACGGATCTGAGCGTCAGCATCGTCCGCGGCGAAGGATTTTTGCGGTACGCCCTGCCCCTTCGAGACGTGGGACGCATGGTGTTCGTGCTGCCGGACGAGGGCGTGACCCTGGAGAGCCTGCTGGGCAGCCCCGAAAGCATAGAAAATCTGCTGAACGGCGGGGTGAACAGGAAAGCGGACGTGGACTTGATGATGCCTAAGTTCAGTTTCCAGGATCGGATCGATCTGGAGGATATCCTCCAATCCCTGGGCGTTCGGACCTGCTTCACCGGCATGGCGGACTTCTTCGGTATGACGGACACACCGGCGTATATCAGCCGGGTGCTCCAGGAGAGCAGCATCGGCGTGGACGAAAACGGAGTGGCAGCGGCAGCCTATACCCTGGTGGCCATGACCAAAGGCGCGTCCATCCCCGTGGAACGGGAGAA
>JAZRUD010000518.1:0-5396 GCA_045652385.1 Clostridia bacterium | reverse complement strand
AGCCGCGGCTCAGGTCGTTGATGGGAGCGGCGAAACCCTGGCTCACGGGGCCGATGGCCTCGGCGCCGCCCAGCCGCTGGACCAGTTTATAGCCGATGTTGCCGGACTGCAGATCGGGGAAGATCAGAATGTTTGCCTTGCCGGCCACGTTGCTGCCGGGGCACTTGAGGTTGCCCACCTTGGCCACCAGCGCGGCGTCGGCCTGCATCTCGCCGTCCACGCAGAGGTCGGGATTCAGCTCCTTCACCTTGGCGGTGGCGGCAGCGACCTTGTCCACGTTCTCGTGCTTGGCGGGGCCTCTGGTGGAGAAGCTCAGCATGGCCACGCGGGGCTCCTTGAAGTCCAGGAGGACCTTGGCGTTCTCCGCCGTGCAGAGAGCGATCTCGGCCAGCTGGTCGGCATCGGGATTGATGTTGATGGCGCAGTCGCCGAAGAGGATGGTGCCGTCCTCCCCGTAGGACTTGTCCTTCACCTGCATGATGAAGAAACTGGAGATGGTTTTGATGCCGGGTTTCATCTTGACGATCTGGAGGCCCGGACGGAGGGTGTTGCCGGTGGTGTTGATGGCGCCGGAGACGAAGCCGTCGGCCTTCTTGTCCTTCACCATCATGGCGGCAAAGAACAGAGGGTCCTTCATGGTGACGGCGGCCTTCTCAGGCGTCACGCCCTTGGCTTTGCGCATCTCATAGAACTTTTCCACATAGGCGGGATACAGCTCATGATTCTCGGGGTCGATGATGGGAATGCCGGTGATATCTGCATTGTATTGGGCGGCGATGGCGGCGATTTTTTCAGGCTTGCCGAACAGAGTGACATCCGCAAGGCCCTGGTCCCTGATGATGGCGGCCGCCTGGACGGTGCGCTCCTCTTCACCCTCGGGGAGAAGGATGTGCTGCTTGTTGGCTTTCGCTTTTGCTTTGATGCCTTCGATCAATGATGACATGTCGTTTTAACCCTCCAAAATAAATTTCTATTCGATTCTACCATAAACGAAAGAATAATGGTATACTTATTTTAGAAAAAAGCCGCATATTTCTTTCGGCGGCGAAGGAGCGTATCAATCATGCGTGTCGTAGGCGTAATCGCGGAGTACAATCCCCTGCACAACGGACATATCTATCATCTCGAACAGGCAAAGCGGAAGACCGGCGCTTCCTACTGCGTCGTGGTCATGTCGGGCAACTTCGTACAGCGGGGCGAGCCGGCCTGCACGGACAAGTTCACCCGGGCCCAGTGGGCGCTGGAAGCAGGAGCCGATCTGGTGATCGAGCTGCCCGCCGTGTTCGCCAACGCCTCGGCGGAACGGTTCGCCGAGGGCGGCGTGCGGCTCCTGCACGCCATGGGTCTCGTGACCGACCTGGCCTTTGGCGCCGAGCAGGGGGATATCGCCAAACTCAGCCAGCTGGCCGATTACCTTGCGGAGGAGCCCCCCGAATTCAGATCCTATCTTCAATACCACCTGAAGATGGGCGAAAGCTTCCCCCGGGCCCGGTACGAAGCGCTGCAGGATATGGGCGCCGATCCGGAGCTTCTCTCGGAACTGGTGAAGCCTAACAACATTTTAGCCATGGAGTACCTGCGATCCATCCATAAGTATGCGCCGGAGATCTGCCCGGTGCCCATCGAACGCATCGGAGGCGGCTATAACGACGAGTATCTCACAGGCGAATACTCCTCCGCCACCGCCATCCGCGCCGCCATCCGGGAGGGGAATACCCAGGTGCTGTCCACCATGCCCCTGTTCGTGTCCGGAGCCATGCAGTTCGATCCCCAGTTCCCCCTGACCGTCAACGATGTGGGAGATATGATGCTCTATAAATTCCGGCTCATGAAGCCTGAAGACGTACAGCGGCTGCCCGACGTACGGGAGGGATTCGAACAGAACCTTCTCAAAGCGGCTCGCACGGCTGTGGACGCGGAGAGCTTCTTCGAGGCGGTGAAAACCAAGCGGTACACCATGGCCCGGGTCAAACGAATCGGCATGAGCGCCCTGCTGGACGTGAGCGAGGAGCTGGCGGAGGATATGGCTTCCTCCGACGCCAACCTCTATTTCAGAGTTTTGGGCCTCAAGCGCGACGCCAGGTCCCTCCTCTCCGCCATCGCCAGCATCAGCAAGACGCCGCTGATCATGCGCAATTCTGACATCGTCAAGTGCACCGACGTAGCACGGGAATCCCTGCGGGTGGACGCCCTCTCCACCGACATCCTCTCCTATGCATTGAGAAAGCCGCTCCACCGGGACAGCGAAGCGGCCATACTCGTCTAAAAACCGATCCTATTCCTGACCTCCCGCGGGGAGGTCTTTTTCTTGTGCCAGCGCGGGAACATCCATCCCCAGCAGCTCCCGGATACGCGGCAGAGCTTCCAGGGCCTTCTGTCGGCCGGCAGAAACGCTTTCCTCGTAGCCGTTGATCTTCAGCAACCCCATGAAAGAGGCGTCGGGACGAATGACCACGTCCCCCTTGTCCACCTGTTGACGAGTCAGCTTGGCCTGCATGATATCGGTGGACCGGCGCAAAATGTCCACGGGCGAAGGATGCTCCGGATCGAAGAAGTTCCGCTTGATGCCGAGATCGGAGGTGATGACCACGTCCACGTCCCGCGCCCGCAGCACGTCTACGGGCAGCTCCTCAACGACGCCCCCGTCCACGTAGTAATGACCGTCAATCAGGACCGGCGTGAATACCCCGGGCACCGCCATGCTGGCCCGCACTGCCCGATGGAGCTTACCCTCTTCGAACACCTTCATCTCTCCGGAAACCAGGTCGGTAGCTATGCACAGGAAGGGGATCCTGGTCTCCCCAAAGGACAGATCGTGGGTCAGGGTCAGGACCACCTCCTCGATCTTGTCGCCGCTCAAAAAGCCGCCCTGGATGGGGATGCCCAGGTCGATGATGGTTTTGGCGTCCACCGTGCCCAGATACTTTTCCAGCAGATACAGGTTGGTCCCGGCGGCGTAGATGGCGCCGAAGATGGCCCCTGCGCTGCAGCCGGAGATGATATCGGGCACGATGCCGTTCTCCTCCAGCACCTGCAGCACGCCCACGTGAGCAAGGCCCCTCGCTCCGCCGGAGCCCAGGCAAAGGCCCACTTTCTTTCCGTTTATCACGAATCCTTACGCTCCTTCGTCCATACAGTGAATCATGAAACGCCTGTCGCCCGTCGCACCGATCCTGTTGCTGATCGCCCTGCTGCTCTCTCCCGCAGCGGCTCTCACCGGCGCCAAGCAGGGCCTGTCCCTGTGGTGGGGCAGCGTATTCCCGTCGCTCCTCCCCAGCTTCATCTGCCTGAAGCTGGCGCAAAAGCTGGGCCTGCTCCGTCTGGCTGACCGTCATCCCAAGGGTCGGCTGGCTGCCGTCATAGGCTTTTCCCTGGCGTCCGGCGCGCCCAACGGAGCCAAGCTCCTGTACGCTCTGGTGGAGGAGGGCATTCTTTCCGCCCGGGACGGCTCCCGGCTCCTGCCCCTCGTCAACTGTGTCAGCCCGATGTTTCTGCTCTCCATCATAGCATCGGAACTTCTGAAAAACAAGGCCCTGTTCCCGCCCATGGCCGCCTCGTTCTACGGATGCGCCGTTCTCCTTTCTTTCCCTATTCTTTTCCATCACGATACTGCGGATCGCTCCTGCAACGCCGTCCCGCTGCCGGCCGTCCCTTTTGCAGAAGCGCTCACCGCCGCCATCGAGGAGAGCATGCTGGACATGCTGCGCATCGGCGGGTGCATTCTGTTCACATGTACCCTCCTTTTTGTCGTTCAGCCATTGATCCCCAGTGCGACGCTGTCAGCTGCTTTAGCCGGATTCATGGAAATCAGTGCAGGCGCGTCAGCCATTGCTCAGCTTTCCTTGCCTCTGCGCACGAAGGTCAGTCTTCTGATCGGCACCGCCGCCTTCGGAGGTCTGTCACTGACATTACAGACATCGTGCTGCTGCCCGAAGATACGACTGCTTCCCTACCTCCTCGAAAAGCTTCTGTACGGTGTTTTGGTGGGCTCGGTTTGCTATCTGCTGTTCCCTCTCTTCCCCGCCGTGTCCGCCGCCTTCGCCGGCCGCCAGGCGGTGCTCGCGCGAAGTCTGTCCCTCAGTGCCCTGGTCCTTTCCTCCGCTCTTTCCGCCGCGTTCATCGGAATCCTCTCCCTGATGGTCGCTCCCGGAAAAACGAATTGTCGGAAATAATCTTGCAAAGGATGGTTGCCTTTTTCGTGTATTTTGGGTATACTTAGTCAAATCATTTCGAGGAGGGCATCATGGCATACTATTTCAGCGAACCGTCCCACACCTTCTCCGAATACCTGCTTGTCCCCGGGTATTCCTCCTCCGCCTGCACCCCGCAGAACGTGTCCCTTGTGACCCCGCTATGTAAGTTCAAGACGGGCGAAACCCCGGCCCTGACCATGAATATCCCCCTGGTGTCCGCTGTGATGCAGTCCGTGTCCGGCGAAAAGCTGGCGGCGGCCCTGGCCCGGGAAGGCGGCGTATCCTTCATCTTCGTGTCCCAGAGCATCGAAAGCCAGGCGGCCATGGTCCAGGCGGTGAAGAAGTGCAAGTCAGGCTTCGTTCGCAGCGATTCCAACGTGACCCCTGACTCCACCCTGGGCGACGTGATCGCCCTGAAGGAGCGCACCGGTCACTCCACCATCGCCGTCACGGAGGACGGCAGCCCCGATGGGAAATTGCTGGGTATGGTCACCAGCCGGGATTACCGCGTGAGCCGCATGAGTCTGGACACGCCCGTCAGGGAGTTCATGACCCCCTTCTCCTCGCTGGTCTACGCCTATGAGGGCGTGAGCCTCAAAGAAGCCAACGACATCATCTGGGAACATAAGCTGAACACCCTTCCCATCATTACCAAAGATGGCTGTATGTCCGCATTCGTTTTCCGCAAGGATTACGACGCTCACAAGGACAACCCCCTTGAGCTGCTGGACGATCACAAGCGGTACGTGGTGGGCGCCGGCGTCAACACCCGGGACTACGAGCAGCGCATCCCCGCCCTCATCGAAGCCGGGGCAGACATCCTCTGCATCGACTCCTCTGAAGGCTTTACCGAGTGGCAGCAGCGGACCATCGAATTCGCCCGCCGGAACTACGGCGACTCCGTGAAGATCGGCGCGGGCAACGTGGTGGACGGCGACGGGTTCCGGTTCCTGGCGGAGGCCGGAGCCGACTTCGTGAAGGTAGGCATCGGCGGCGGCAGCATCTGCATCACCCGGGAAACCAAGGGCATCGGCCGCGGACAGGCCACCGCCGTCCAGGACGTGACGGCCGCCCGGGACGAGTATCTGAAGAAGACCGGCGTCTATGTGCCGGTATGCTCCGACGGCGGCATCGTCCAGGACTACCACGTTACGCTGGCCCTCGCCATGGGTGCAGACTTCTGCATGCTGGGCCGGTACTTCG
>JAZRUD010000517.1:0-10179 GCA_045652385.1 Clostridia bacterium | reverse complement strand
CAGGCTCAATCCCGCCGGGAACCCGGCAGGCACCGACGGGAGCCTCACCCTCCTCGCTGCGGCGCTGGTGCTGTTCACAGTCTTCAACGCCGTGTTCATCCCCGTTTTCTATCGGGACGAGCATAAATCGGGCAAAAACTTTCTCATCAGCACCATCGCGGTATTCGTCTGGATCATGCTGTGGGAAGGCTTTATGATCACCGCAGCCGCAGCCAAGGGGCAGGTCCCCTTCTTCGGGTGGGTGGCGGAAAACCTGGACGCCTATCCTGCTTCCGACGCCGCCTGGCGGGCCCAGCTCGTCGCCCTCGCCGTGGGCGCCCTCGTCTATGGCGTCGGCACGATCCTCACCACCCGGCGTGCCGTCCGCTGCTTTGAAGGAAAGGATCTCTGATGGACCTGTTTCTCTCCGGCAGCTCGCCCCTTCCCATCTATCGGCAGCTCTTCGATCAGCTCTGCGCCCAGATCCTGGACGGGCGGCTGAAGAGCGGCGACGCCCTGCCTCCCATCCGCACGGTGGCCCGGGAGCTTTCCATCAGCGTCATCCCCGTGAAGCGGGCCTGGGAGGAGCTGGAGGCGGCGGGCTTCATCGAGAGCTTCGTGGGCCGGGGCTGCTTCATCGCGCCTATGAGCGCCGACAAGCTCCTGCGGCTCAAGCGGGAAATGGCGGCGGACAGGCTCTCCGACGCCGCGGCTTACTGCCGAGGGCTGGGTCTGACGCTGTCGGAGGCGGAAACGCTCCTGCAGTCCGCCTGGGAACCCTCGGAAAAATAAAGGCGGCCCAAATCATTGACGGCCTCTGAAAAACGTGATACGGTATGTACAGCACCCCTGATCCCAAGCGGTCAGGGCTTTTTTCAAGTTTCGCACCTGTCCCCCAATCTGGGCCGGCAGCGCCGCCGTCTTCTATCTCTGTTCCAAACGTTCTTACTGGCTGAAATCTGCGAAGGAAAGCTGACCCATGGACGCAAAAAACGAAAAACTCATCCGCATGACCACCCAGCCGGTGAAGAAGCTGATCCTTCGCCTGGCCGGCCCCACCATCGCCTCCATGCTGATCTCCTCCCTCTACAACATGGCGGACACCTTCTTTGTGGGGCGCATCGGTACCTTCGCCACGGCAGGCGTGGGCCTGATCTTCCCCCTGATGACCCTCATGCAGGCCTGCGGCTTCTTCTTCGGCCAGGGCTCCGGCAACTACGTGTCCCGGGCTCTGGGGGCTAACAGGACCGAGGACGGGGAGAAGATGGCCGCAACGGGCTTCTTCTGCGCGCTGATCGCGGGCGCGCTCATCCTGGGGCTGGGCCAGCTCCTGTCCGCCCCCGTGCTGCGGGTCCTGGGGGCCGACACCGCCCGGGTGGCGGGGGAGACGGTCGATCACGCTCGGGCCTACTATACCACCCTGCTCTTCGGCGCGCCCTTCGTGCTGGCCTCCTGCGTGCTCAACAACCAGATGCGCTTCCAGGGCAACGCCTTCTTCTCCATGATCGGCCTGGTGTCCGGAGCCGTGTTGAACATCGGGTTGGACCCCCTGTTCATCTTCGTATTCAAAATGGGCGTCATGGGCGCCGCCGCCGCCACGGTGGTGAGCCAAGGCTTCAGCTTCTGCGTGCTGTATCTCGGGACGCTGCGGAGCGACACCCTGAAGATCAAACTGAAGAACCTGACCCCCAACGGTCATTATCTCAAAAACATCGTGGCCGGGGGCCTGCCGTCCCTCCTTCGGCAGGGCCTGGGGAGCGTGGCCACCCTCTGCCTCAACGCAGCGGCCGCGGCGGCGGTGCCCATTTCTCAGGCGGACGCGGCCATCGCCGCTTTCTCCGTGGTGAGCCGGGTCATGTTCTTCACCTTCTCCGCCTTGCTGGGCTTCGGCCAGGGGTTCCAGCCCGTCTGCGGGTACAACTGGGGCGCCCGGAAGTTCGATCGGGTCCGGGAGGGATACCTGTTCTGCATCAAGGTCGGCGTCACGGCCCTGCTGCTCGTCTCCGCCTGCACCTTCGCCTTCGCCCGGCCCATCGTGTCCCTGTTTCGGGATGACCCGGAGGTCATTCGCATGGGCGCCATCGCCATGCGCTGCCAGAGCTGTTCCCTGCCCCTCATGGCCGTGGTCGCCTCCTCCAACATGCTCTTCCAGACCGCGGGCAAGCCGGTGCGGGCCACGATCCTGGCCGTCGCGCGCCAGGGCATGGTGTTCATCCCCTGCGTGCTGCTGCTCCCGAAGCTCATCGACCCTGCCATCTGGGGGGTGTATCTCAGTCAGCCCATCGCGGACCTGGTCACCTTCCTCCTGGCCCTGCCCATGATGGTACACATCCTGAAGCGCTTCAAGCTTGCCCTTCTGGACCCCGACGTCACGCCGTAGGTTTGTTGCCGTAGCAACGTTTTTTCCGGAGGGAACTGGCTATAATAGTCCTGCCTGAGAGATTCAGGCGGAAAGAAGGACTACCCGAAATGAAGAAATATACGTCTCTCCTGTTGGCCGTGCTGATGCTGGCGGCCCTGTTCTCGGGCTGCGGCCAAAAGACGGCCGAGCCCGCTCCCGCAGTTACCGAAGCCCCCAAGGTGGAGGTCAAGGAGGAGCCTAAGCCCACAGAAGCCCCTGCGGCGGAACCTCAGCCCACGGAAGCCCCCACGCCCGAGCCTGCGCCTGAGCCCGTCGTGATGCGCCTCGGCAGCCTCAAGGGTCCCACCACCATGGGCATGGTGAAGCTGCTCAGCGACAGCGAAGCGGGCCTCACCGCCAACACCTATGAATCCACCATCGCGGCCGCCGCCGACGAGCTGACGCCGAAACTCCTCAAGGGCGAACTGGATATGCTGGCTCTGCCCGTGAACGCCGGCGCGGTCCTGTACAACAAGTCCGAAGGCGGCGTGACGCTCCTGGCCGTGAACACCCTGGGCGTGCTGTACATCCTGGAAAAGGGCGGCGAGACCATTCAATCCGTGGCCGATCTCAAGGGCAAGACCATCTACGCCACCGGCAAGGGCAACACCCCCGAATACTCCCTGGCCTACCTGCTCGCAAAGAACGGCCTGGACATCGCCGCCGACGTGAACATGGAATGGAAGAGCGAGGCCACCGAAGTGGTGGCCCAACTCTCGGCCGTGGACAGCGGCGTGGCGCTGCTCCCCCAGCCCTTCGTCACCGTGGCCCGCAGCAAGGTGGAGGGCCTTCGGGTGGCCATCGATATGACGGCGGAGTGGGAAAAGGCAGGCAGCACTCTGATCACCGGCGGGCTCATCGTGCGCACCGCCTTCCTCAAGGAGCATCCCGAGGCCGTGAAGACCTTCCTGGAGGAGTATGCCGCTTCTACCCGGTTCGTCAACACCCATAACGAGGAGGCCGCCGCCCTGGTGGAGCAGTATTTGGGCATCAACGCCGCCATCGCCAAGAACGCCATCCCCGCCTGCAACATCGTGTGCCTCACCGGGGAAGAGATGAAGACTGCTGCTGCCGGGTATCTCAAGGTGCTCTTCGACCTTAACCCCAAAGCCGTGGGCGGTCAGCTCCCGGCGGACGACTTCTATTTCATGCCGTGAAGGAACTGCTGCAGAAAAACAGCATACGAAAAGCTTTGTCCGTAGCTCTCGCCCTGCTCCTTTGGCAGGCGGGAGCTATGGCGCTGGACCTGCATCTGCTGCTGGTGACGCCCCTGGAGGTGGTGCGGCGGCTGTTCACATTGGTGTTCGAGCACGACTTTTGGCGGACCCTTCTCTTTTCCTTCAGCCGGATCGTGCTGGGATTCGCCCTGGCCTTCGCGCTGGGGTGCCTGCTCGGCGTGCTGTCAGGGAAGTGGCCCCTTTTGGAGACCCTGCTCTGGCCCTACGTCATCACCATCAAGACCGTGCCCGTGGCCAGCTTCATCATCATCAGCCTGATCTTTTTCTCGGCGAAGCAGCTCTCCACCTTCATCTCCTTCCTCATGGTGTTCCCCGTGATCTATTCCAACGTGCTGGAGGGGATCCGCAGCACGGACAGGGACCTTTTGGAGATGGGGCAGGTGTTCCGCATGCCCTGGATACGGCGGCTCGGCTACATCTATCTTCCGCACCTGAAGCCATTTCTGTTCTCCGCCTGCTCGGTGGCCCTGGGCATGAGCTGGAAGTCCGGCGTGGCGGCGGAGGTCATCGGCGTGGCCTCGGGGTCCATCGGCGAGAAGCTCTACGAATCCAAGATCTACTTCATGACCGAGGACCTTTTAGCCTGGACCGTGGTCATCGTGCTGGTTTCCGTCCTCTTTGAGAAGCTGTTTTTGCGGCTCATGCAGGCCGCCTTCGACCGGTGGGAGGCCCGCTGACATGGCGATCGTGATGCAAAACCTCACCAAGTCCTACGGCGACAAGCTGGCCTTGCCCCCCTTCTCCTGCAAGGTGGAGGAAGGGGAGACCGTGTGCCTGCTGGGCCAGTCCGGCTGCGGCAAGACCACCCTTTTGCGCCTCCTGCTGGGCCTTGAAGCGCCCACGGGCGGCAGTGTGATTGGCCTTCCCGACCGGATCAGCGCCGTGTTCCAGGAGGATCGGCTGTGCCCATCCTTCTCGGCAGTGACCAACGTTTCCCTGGCCCTGGGGCGGCAGGCGTCCCGGGAGACGATCGTCGCCCTTCTGACGAAGCTGGGTCTCGACGGCGCCCTCGCAAAGCCCGTTCGGGCTCTCAGCGGAGGCATGCAGCGGCGGGTGGCCATCGCCCGGAGCCTCCTTTGCCCCGCGGATCTCTATATCATGGACGAGCCTTTCAAGGGTCTCGACGAGGACACCCGCAAAACCGTCATGGACACGGTCCTGGCCGAGACGAAGGGCAAGACCCTCCTGGTCGTTACCCACGACTCGGAGGAAGCCGCCTATCTGGGGGGCCGGGTCGTCCGCATGTAAGCGCCCCGATGCAAAGCTCAAGGCCTTTCGCCTTGAGCTTTTTGCGTTCCTGGTGTATGATATACAAAAGCGAGATCATATGGCGGAGACAGCTATGAGCGAAGGAAACAAACGATATCCCGTATACGCCGGCGGCGAGCCCTATGGGTTCCTCAGCTATGCCCACGCGGACGCGGCCCGGGTGCTGCCCGTGATCGCCGTCCTCCACCGCGACAAGTTCCGCCTGTGGTACGACGGGGGCATTGAGGCGGGGACCAACTGGCCGGAGGCGGTGGCGTCCCATCTGCAGCGGGCCGGGGCCGTGGTTTTCTTTCTTTCCGCCGCCTTTCTGCGCTCCCAAAACTGTATCCGGGAGGTCCATTACGCCGTAGCCCAGCGCAAGCCCATGATCGCCGTCTATCTGGAGCCTTTGGAGCTCCCCGGCGATCTCGCCATGCAGCTCTCCCCGGCATCCGTGATCCGGGGGGCGGCGGCCGGGCCGGAAGCCATCGCCGCGGAGACGGAAAAGCTGCTGGGGCCCGCCTTTTTGGGGGACGGGGTCACCGGCTATGAGACCGTCCGCGCCAAAAAGCGCGAAGGGAACCTGTGGCGGACCCTTTCTTTGGTGTTCTTCGCCCTGTTTTTGACGACGGCCCTGCTGGTGACGGGGTATCTCAAGGGCTGGTTCCCATCCCTGGGGGCCCGGACCGTGACGGTGGATCAGATCCCCGGCGCGCCCGCTGAGACCGGGCCCGTGGAGATCACCGCCTTTCGGGACAGCTTCAGCCGGGACGTCCTGCTTCGAGCCTACCGAGGGACCTCCCTGTATCTGTGCGGCAACGTTCTGGTGTCCGACCCTGCCGCCATCCGACGCAGGGATGGTGTCTGGACCGTGGCCGGGACACCCGTGGAACCGGGCCGTCCGGACGTGCTGGCCCTGGCGGCGGAGAAGGAAGATTTGGTCTATCTCGCCCTGGTGGATCAGGGCATCGAATCCGGCGAAGAGCTGACCGCCCTTCAGAACCTGGCGTATCTCGATATCAGCGGCAACCCGATCCGAGATTTGTCCTTCCTGCGCGCCTTCCCGGGCCTCCGCACCGTGAAGCTCCTGGGCGTCGACGCAGCTGACTATGCCGTCCTGGCCGCCTTACCCGCCCTGGAGGCGGTGTATGTGGACGAAGGAGCCTTGGGCCCGGTGCTGGACGCTTTGGAAGGGACCGACGTGGACGTGATCGTCAAACGATAGGGGGACAGATGAAACCGTATCGAGGCAACAGATACCCCTTCTGCTATGCCCTGTTCGCCAGGGCTGACCGGCGGGCGGCTATGGCCGTCCTGGAAACCCTGGATCGGCAGGACATCCGTGTCGCGTTGCCTGTCCGCCGCAGTGAACGCTCGATCCGGCGGGCAGGCCTGGTGCTGCTGTTCCTGTCCCCGGCGGCGGTGCAGGACAGGACCGTCCTTCGGGGCGTCGCTCAGGCCAGCGACGCAGGGAAGACCGTTTTGACCGTCTATCTGCAGGAGACGCAACTGACGCCGGGCCTGGATATGCAGCTCGGCCAGACCCAGGCCATCCTGAAATATCGGGAGGAGAGCGAGGACGCCTTCTATCGGAAGCTCCTGCACGCCCCGGCCCTGCAGACCCTCTCCGTCACTTCGGAGCAGAAACGGGTCCTGCGGCGGCGGACCCTCCTGTGGGCGCTGTGCGGCGCGCTCGCGCTGACCTTTGGATTGCTGGTGGGCATGAACTGGAAGCCCATCCGGGCCCGGCTGCCCAACGCTCCGCTGCGACAGTTGGGCGTGCCGCTGGACTTCGACAGTGTAGAGACCCTCTACGTGTACGGCGAAACGCCTCTCGACACGTACGCCATGCCCGGATACAAGCTGCTCGCCGACGGGGAGAACGACTGGGTGCGCCTGGACGATCGGCTGATCCCTCCGGGGGACATCTCGTCTTTGGACGATTTCGCGTACCTGCGGAACCTCAAAGAGCTGTGTCTCTGCAACGACCCGGTGGAGTCGCTGGACCCTCTCCTGTCCCTGACAGGGCTGACGCTGCTGGATCTGTCCCATGACGGGATCTCGGACCTCAGCGGCATCGGCGCCCTCCCTCGGCTGGAAACGCTGAACCTGTCCCACGA
The DNA here is from genome assembly GCA_045652385.1 of Clostridia bacterium. Classification (GTDB taxonomy): domain Bacteria; phylum Bacillota; class Clostridia; order Christensenellales; family CAG-138; genus RUG472. The sequence goes on along the minus strand of JAZRUD010000517.1, from coordinate 3,193 downwards.
TCCCCTGTCCGGCCTGGACGGCATTTCCGATCTGAAAGCCCTGCGGGTCCTGAATCTGGCCTATACGGAGCTGATGGATCTTCGCACACTCCTTTCCCTGCCGTCCCTGGAGACGGTGTATATCGACGCGGCCATGCTGAGCGCAGCCCAAGCCCTGGGGGAAACCCCCTTTACGATCGTGTGTCTCGATACGCCGGTCTACGGGTACGCCGAGCTGAAAGCCGCGCTGGAGGACCCCGCCGTCACCGACATCCGCATCATGGGCGACCTCATCATTCCCGCCAGCGCAGAGCTCGTTATCCGTCCGGAGGTTGCCCTCACCGGCGCGGGCCTGGACGGGGACTTCACCGTCAGCAACTACGGCATCGTCCGGGTCTACGGCGTGTGGGAGATGGGTCTTTGCACCCGGATCAACTACGGAACCGTCGTCGTGGAACCGGGCGGGCTCTATTCCGGCGGCATGTGCGACAACATCACCACGGGCCTCTTCCGCATCGAGGCGGGGGGCCGGCAGAACCTGGAGCGGGGCATGAACTTCTCCCTGTCGGGCGGGCGCTACGAGAACGAGGGCGACGTGTATCTCAGGGGAGGCTACCAGCTGCGGTTTTTGGGCGGCACCGTTGTCAACCGCGGAACACTTCACTTTTTCTCCACGGATCACGGCGTTTTTCAGATCGGCATCGACCGGGACCGGTTCCAAAACGACGGACAGGTGTATTACGACGGCGTCCTGATTCCCGACGATCGACTGTTCTCAGAGGAGGGGGAATGACAGTGCCGCGTTTTTTTTCTTGCTTTTTCCACTGTTTTTTGGTTAAATAACTGGGAAGGACGTTGGAAGGAGAGATCGGAATGAAACGGGTGGCTCTGTTCGGCTTAGTGCTGGCGATGCTCCTGGCTGGCTGTGACCGGCAGCCTGCCGAGCTTGCGGAGGCGACGCCCCAGCCTACGGCCGCCGTTACTGCCGCACCCACGCCTACGGAAGCTCCGATCCCTGCCTCCATCCTCGTCACCCTGGCGCCTACCGCTACCCCGGCCCCCACGCCCACAGCTGCCCCCACGCCCGTGGCGACGCCCACGCCGGTGCCCACGGCTACCCCCACGCCGGCGCCCACGCCCTTCTCCCTTGCGTGGGTCCCGGATACCCAGCTGTTTGCTTACTTCGAGCCGCAGAGATTCCCGGATCTGGCGGAGCGAATCAACGGCCTTCGGGAGAGCGAAAACATCTTAGGCGTGATCCACAGCGGGGACTTGGTGGACAATGGATTCAAAAGCTGGCAGTGGGATAATTTCGATTCTTTCCTGGAAAAGCTGGACCCATCGCTGTTTTTCTTCCCCGTAGCCGGAAATCACGATATCGGGACCCAGGCCCAATCGTATTCAGCTTATCTGCCCCAGCCCTTTTTGCAGGCCTATCCTGAGGAGCAGAAGTATGAAGGCGGCAAGGCGCTCTATCGGGTCCTGTCTGAGGGAGGCTCCGATATTCTGCTGCTGGGAGTGGGCTGGAACATGTGGTCGGACCGGGGCGCCATGCGCTGGGTCGACGAGGTGCTGGCCGCCCATGAGGGCATGCCCTGCATCCTGGTTATCCACGGCTTTTTGCTGTATGAGACCCGATATTATGATTTCGTGGAGCAGATAGTGGCCCAGCATCCTCCCATCCGCCTGGTCATATGCGGCCATATGGACGGCTATTACACCCGAGTCTTTTCCTATGACGACGATCAGGACGGCGTGCAGGAGCGCACCGTCACCGCCATGATGCTGAACATGCAGCGGGCCCAGGATTACGCCTTCCGCATTCTGACCTTCGACCCCGTGACCCACGCTGTCACCGTGAGAACCCTGCAGCTGGACGGCACGCCTGCGGCAGACATTCCCAAGCGCGGCCCTGTCAGCTTTATTATAGAGAACGCCTATTGACACAGTATATAGTAAAAGCGGGACAGCGAAAGCTGCCCCGCTTTTTTGTGTCGTTCCCTCACTTCTCCATCAGCTTGAAGATTTCCACCACGGCCCCGTAGAGGACGGCGGCCACGGGCCAGATGATCCAGGTCATGTCCCAGCGGTAGGTGAGAAAGCTCACGGCCAGGTACGCCGCCGTGACGACGCCCCAGTAGATGCCGCCGTATTTGCGGCTGCTGCGCTTGGCCGCCCGGGTGTAGTCCCCCTCCTCCAGCAGGATGCGATAGCCGTCCCAGGGGATGCTGGCCTTCACCAGGATGTACACGCCGACGGCAACCAAGGTCAGAATGGCCGCGACGCCCAGGGCGCCGTAGAACTCCTCCTCGCCCCGCCACAGGATCAGCGCGAACAGCGGGATGGCCGCCAACACGCACAGGACCACGCCGACGGCGATCCGGCGGGAATGGTCGTTTTCCTCCCGCTGCATCCGCTCCTTCACCATGCCGCTGACGCCGTAGGCCGTGTCCAGGGCATCCTTCTCCAGATACTCGAACTTGCTTCCCTTCATGCCCGTGAGCACGAACAGCAGCACGGCCCCGGCCACCATCAGCAGCAGGGCGATGAGCCCGAGCATGCCTGCTTGCAGCTCGGTCAAAGGCAGCCGCCCGCTCGCTTGAGCCCCGCCGAGGAGCAGCAGCGTGATGGGAGAGAGGATGCACAAAAGCACGCCCAGAGCGATCTGCGGTGCGCTCTCGCTCTTATAGGTCAAGAAGGCGTTGGCCTCCTCCATGGACACGAAGGTGGTGCCCTCGCTGTCGGTTTCCTGGGCGCTGAGCACGGGCTCGGACGCCTCCAGACTGTCCTTAAGGAGGTAATCCGTGCTCACACCGAACAGGTCCGAGAGCTGCAGGATCTTATTCATATCGGGAATGGACTGGGCCCCCTCCCACTTGGATACGGACTGGCGGCTCACGCCCAGCTTGTCGGCCAGCTCCTCCTGGGACCAGCCCGCCTTCTTCCTGAGGTCGATGATTTTGTCTGCGAGGATCATGTGTCTCTCCTTTCGGCCGGGGTGCGGCCCGGCTCTGTTTTCTGCCCTCATGCTACCCGAAATTCCGGTTGCCCGCTACCAATTTCTCCCGTCAATCTGTCAACCGCCGGTTGCAACCGTCGAAAATATCGTCGCTGCCTGACAAAAAAGGAGCCGATCCGTCGATCCGCTCCTTCGTGACGATTCATTGTGTATCGTTCCTTTCGAATACCGGGCCCCCCTTTTCCGGCCGCTGCG
>JAZRUD010000516.1:0-1297 GCA_045652385.1 Clostridia bacterium | reverse complement strand
CGATTCGTGAATCGCCCGAGATCAGAAAGGGTTTTCTATGCTTCACGCCATCCGTTCCGCCCTGGGCCCGGTGCTCCGGGTGGGAAAAGAAATCACCTATTTGCCCACCTGTCCCTCCACCAACGATCTTTTGAAAGCCATGGCCGAGGATGGGGCGGGGGAGGGCACGGTCCTGATCGCCGGGGAGCAGACCCGGGGCAAGGGCCGATCGGGGCGCAGCTTCACCTCCGCCCCGGGCAAGGGCGTGTATCTCTCGGCCCTCCTGCGGCCCGACCTGTCGCCCGAGGCGCTCCTGCCCCTCACAGGCTTCACGGCGGAGGCCATGGCCCGGGCGGTCTATCGCGTCACAGGGGTCCAACCCGGCATCAAGTGGGTCAACGACCTCCTGCTCAACGGGAAAAAGATTTGCGGCATCCTGACCGAAAGCGCCTTTTCCGTGGGGGGGCGGCTCAAATACGTGGTGGTGGGCGTGGGCCTCAACGTGAACTATGAAACCCGGGACTTCCCCCCGGAACTCCAGACCCTGGCCGGGTCCCTCCGGACCGAGACGGGCCGAAGCTTCCCCCTGCCCACCCTGGCTGCCGCCATGATCGAATCGCTGGACGATCTGTACACAGCCCTTCTCGCCGGCCGTACCGCCGCCTATCTCGCCGCCTATCGGCAGCACTGTTTGACCCTCCGCAAGGACGTGCGCCTGGTCCAAAACGATGTCTCCGCCCCTGCTTTCGCCCTGGACGTGGACGAATCGCTGGGCCTTCTGGTCCGCTATCCCGACGGGCGGGAGGCTGTGATCCGCTCCGGCGAAGCCTCCGTCCGCGGCATCGTCGGCTACGCCGAGTGACGGTCTTCCCGCCGTCAAGAGGAACCGACTCGTATGCGAACTGCGTTCGAACTTGTACGCTATGGCGTGCCTGACACGGTACGGCTTCGCTTTGAATGAAAGATAATAGGAAGCGAAGCCGGAAGGCGGCCTAAGGGCCGCCTATGCGAACTACGTTCGAACTTGCGCTCGATGACGTGCCTGACACGGTACGGCGTTTCTTTTGAATGGAAGAAAAACAAGGAGGAAACGCCGAGACGAGGCGGCAAGCCGCCTCGTATGCGAACTACGTTCGAACTTGCGCTCAAGAAGCGCAACAAACAAACACCCCCGCCATTCGGGGGGGGTGTTTGTTTGGCGTGCCTGACACGGTTCGAACGTGCGGCCTACAGAGGCGGAGTCTGGCACTCTATCCAGCTGTGCTACAGGCACAAAAGCAGCATACGGATTATAGCCTTCGGGGGGGGGTTTGTCAGT
>JAZRUD010000515.1:0-2406 GCA_045652385.1 Clostridia bacterium | reverse complement strand
TGTGAATGTTGTCTTCCTAAGACCGCTTGGCCTCCGACTTCCCCAGGGGGATGGATATCCAGGAACAGATCACCGTCAGTGCCGCGAACAAGCCCACCAGCGCCACGTCCCGGGTCTTCATCTTCTTCATGTTCAGTATTCCTCTTCTTCCCAATTTACCCTCACTATAGCCCTCGGGCAAACCCGTGTCAACGAAACCGGGTCAAGATTAACAGAGGCTTTACAACGCCGCCGGACCGGGGTACAATACAAAAAAAGACAAGACGGGAGGGCGAAAGATGAAGAAACCGTTGATCCTGGTGACCGCCAGCAACCTGATGGTGGGGGATTTGAACGTGGTCCGGCTGAATCATGAGTACGTGAACGCGGTGGTGAAGGCCGGCGGCGTGCCCATGATCGTGGGCAACCCCTTCGGGCTGGACGAGCTGATCGAGGCGGCGGACGGGCTCCTGCTCACCGGCGGCGTGGACGTGGACCCGGCCCTGTTCGGGCAGGAGATACTGAACGACACCGTCCACATAGACAAGGACAGGGACGCCCTGGAGCTGCAGCTGATCGACAGGTATTGGAAGACGGGCAAACCCGCCCTGGCCATCTGCCGGGGCCTGCAGGTGCTGAACGTGGCGTTCGGCGGCGCCCTCATCCAGGACATCCCCACCTGGTGCGGCGCCACCCATACCGCCGGGGCGGAGCACGGCGTGGACGTGGTCGAGGGGAGCCTGCTGAACCGGCTCACGGGCCGGACGGAGCTCATGGTCAACAGCTACCACCACCAGTGCATCGCCGACGGGCAGCTGGCAGCGCCCTTCGTGCCCACCGCCACCTGGACCGGCTGCGGCGTGACCATGATCGAGGCCTTCGAGCAGCCCGGCTACCCCCTGCTGGCCGTCCAGTGGCACCCGGAGCGGGCTTACCGCAACCCCGCCGGCCTCACCGATATGGACCCCCTATTCTCCTGGCTCGTCGAGCAGGCCAGGGGATAAGGGCCTTTTCTTGGCCGTTCGGCGATGCGGAAAAAACGGCGTAAAAAAGAGAAACACAGGAAACAGTAAAGGGATCGCGGCTTTTGCCGCGATCCCTTTTCGTACAAACGGAGATCAGAGCTGGGGACCGGCGGGAACCAGGGCTTTGCCTGCTTCGTTGGTCTCGTACTTCTTGAAGTTTTTGATGAACCGGCCGGCCAGATCCTTGGCCTTCTCCTCCCAGATGGCGGGATCGGCGTAGGTGTCCCGGGGATCCAAAATCTTCGGGTCCACGCCGGGCAGGGCCGTGGGCACTTCCAGGTTGAAGTAGGGGATCATCTTGGTGGGCGCGGTCAGGATGTCGCCGTCCAAAATGGCGTCGATGATGCCGCGGGTGTCCTTGATGGAGATCCGCTTGCCGGAGCCGTTCCAGCCGGTGTTCACGAGATAGGCCTTGGCGCCGCACTTCTCCATGCGCTTCACCAGCTCCTCACCGTACTTGGTGGGATGGAGCTCCAGGAACGCCGGGGCGAAGCAGGCCGAGAAGGTGGGCGTGGGCTCGGTGATGCCTCGCTCGGTGCCCGCCAGCTTCGCCGTGAAGCCGGAGAGGAAATAGTACTTGGTCTGATCGGGCGTCAGCACGGACACGGGGGGCAGCACGCCGAAGGCGTCGGCGGACAGGAAGATCACGTTCTTCGCATCGGGACCGGCGGAGATGGGGCGCACGTTCTTGACGATCTTTTCGATATGCTCGATGGGGTAGCTCACCCGGGTGTTTTCGGTGACGGACTTGTCGGCGAAGTCGATCTTGCCGTTCTCGTCCAGCGTCACGTTCTCCAGGAGGGCGTTGCGGCGGATGGCGTTGTAGATGTCGGGCTCGGAGTCTTTATCGAGGTTGATGACCTTGGCGTAGCAGCCGCCCTCGAAATTGAACACGCCGTTGTCGTCCCAGCCGTGCTCGTCGTCGCCGATGAGGAGCCGCTTGGGGTCGGTGGACAGCGTGGTCTTGCCGGTGCCGGAGAGGCCGAAGAAGATGGCGGTGTTCTCGCCCTGCATGTCGGTGTTGGCGGAGCAGTGCATGGACGCGATGCCCTGGAGCGGCAGGTAGTAGTTCATCATGGAGAACATGCCCTTCTTCATCTCGCCGCCGTACCAGGTGTTGAGGATGACCTGCTCCTTGGAGGTCAGGTTGAACAGAACAGCGGTCTCGGAGTTCAGGCCCAGCACCTTGAAGTTTTCGACCTTAGCCTTGGAAGCGTTGTAAACAACGAAATCGGGCTCGAAGTTAGCCAGCTCTTCTTCGGAGGGAGTGATGAACATATTCATAACGAAATGAGCCTGCCATGCCACTTCCATGACGAAGCGGACAGCCATGCGGGAGTCGGGGTTGGTGCCGCAGTACAGGTCCATGACGTACAGCTTCTTGTTGGACAGCTCCTTCAGA
>JAZRUD010000514.1:0-12090 GCA_045652385.1 Clostridia bacterium | reverse complement strand
CGGTGGGGAATCCGGCGCCGCCGCGGCCGCGCAGGCCGGACTTGGTGACCTCTTCAACGACCTGCTCCCGGGTCATCTCGGTGAGGACCTTGCCAAGAGCGCTGTAGCCGTCCATGGCGATGTACTCCTCGATGTCCTCCGGGTTGATGACGCCGCAGTTGCGGAGCGCCACACGGAGCTGGGGCTTGTAGAACTCGATGTCCTTCAGTGTGGGGACTTCGACGTTCTCGCTGCCTTCGACGTCGCGGTGCACCAGACGCTCCACGATACGGCCCTTCAAAAGGTGCTCGGAGGCGATTTCAGGCACATCGGAAACCTTCACGCGGGAGTAGAAGGTGCCATCAGGGTAGACGATCATGACGGGGCCCATTTCGCAAAGGCCGAAGCAGCCGGTGCGTACGACCTTGACTTCATCCTGAAGGCCCAGCTTGACGATCTCTTGCTCCATGGCTTCGGCGATCTTGGGGCTGTCAGAAGAGGTACAGCCCGTGCCGCCACAGATCATTACATGCGTACGAATCATTCTCAATATCCTCCGTTTTTATTCTGCGGCACCGATGGTATATTCCGTGATGGGTTTCCCGCCAAGAATGTGCTCCTTGACGATCCGGGGGACCATGGCCGGCTTGACCTTCACATAGGTGACCCGCTCTTTACCGCCCTCGAATACCTCCACGATGGGCTCGAGACGGCACATGCCGATGCAGCCGGTCTGGGTCACGGTGGCGTTGTCAGCATTCTGCTTTCTGACTTCCTCCACAAAGGCGTTGAGCACGGGACGGGCGCCCGCGGCGATACCGCAGGTCGCCATGCCGACGACGATCCGGATGTCGCCGTTGTTCTCACGGATAGCGACCCTATCCTTCATTTTGTTCCGAATCGCTGCAAGTTCCTCAAGACTTTTCATAGTTGTTTTCCTTTCGTAGTTTTTGGTTATGTAATAAGCTTTCGCCTAAAAACCGTATTGTTCGTTCAAGCTTTCTCTGGCCCATTCCAGGACCTCGAAGCTGTTCAGAGGGATCTCGTCTCCCAGGGCTTCCCTCATCTCCCGGGTGTCCAGGTGTACCGTCTCTCCATTAGGCAGCGTATGCTCAAAGAGAAAATTCACGTCAGGGCATCCCTGGATGAGACTGATCAAAGTGGATACCACATCCCCTAAGGGAGTAAAATCCATGTGATTCCTGTAAAAGAAAGCGGAAATGATCGTTCCGTGATCCTCGGGGCTCATTTCTCTGGTCCGGGACGTGATGGTCAGATCACCGCCGGTCTGCTCCGCCGCCAGTTTGAACAGAGGAATCCCCATGCCTACCTTCCGGGTCTTGCGGGTGGTCGAAAAGGGGTCCATAACCGTGGCCAAGAAATCCTGCGACATGCCTCTGCCGTCATCCTTGATGGTGATGCGCAGCGTCTCGTCCGTTTCCGCCAGCAGGATCTCGATCAGAGAAGCTTCGGCGGAGATGGAATTCTGCACGATATCCAGAATGTTCAGCGACAGTTCCTTCATGATTTCCTCTCCAACATGGCAAAGAAGGCTTTTCGCACGGCCTCCTCCCCCGCCTCCGGATCTGCATCCAGATGCAGGAAGAAGCTGCCGTCGCTGATCTCCCAGAGCCGATGAGCGTCCGAGGAGACCAATATCTTTCGCCCTTCCGCCAGGTCACGCTTGTCCTCGTCGTGGACCTCAGCCAGAGTGAACACGGGCTCTTCCGGAAAGAAGCCCAGCACGGCCAGCAGTCCGTTGGCCTCCCGGTCGATATGAGCCGGATAACAGACGCCGCCCATGGACCGGACCAGCCTTGCCCCCTCTTCAATGGTCAGGGTCGTCGCCGCCGGCAGAAACCAGGGATCGGTTCCGATGGGCACGTCCCCTTCCCCCATGATGACCTGCTCTCCGAAGATCGCCGGCTTGTTGGGGATCTTCATCCGCTTTCCTTCCACGATCCTGTCAAAGGCCAGGGCCGTTTCCAATTCCCGGAACAGGCATACCACGTGGACGTCCTCCGCCGTGGTCAGCTCCATGCCCGGTACGGGTACGATGCCGTATTCCCGGCAGGCGGCATAGAAGGCGGGACAGTTCTTCGCCGTATTATGATCCGTCAGCGCCATAACCTTGAGCCCGTTCAGATACCCCATCCCCGCGATATTGCAGGGGGTCATATCGTCCTCCGCGCAGGGAGACAGGCAGGAATGGATGTGCAGATCGACGGCAAAAGCGTTCATGAGAGCAGAGCAGCTACCTTGGCACACAGTTCGAAGACCGACAGCGGGGAACGATAGAAATTGAGATCGTTGTCCACCGCCGCCTCCAGAGCCGCATCGTCCGGGGTCACATCCTCGGCGAAGATGACCATGGCCGCATCCGTAAGGGAGCAGACCGCCGGCACGTTGCGGTTGGACATGATGGTGATCCAGCAGTCGCCGCTCTCGGCCCTGCCCATGACCCAGCTCAGCAGATCTCCGGCATACCCGCCGGTGACCGGCCGATCCTCGGCCTCGTGCAGGGGAACGAGTCCCAACGCATCCCTGATCTCAAATACGGTCATGACTTCTTCTCCATTTCGTTCATCAGTTTTTTCAGCTGTTCCCGCATATGGACGATACACTCGTCGATGTTCGCTTCGCCCTTCACCACATCCTCCGCAAAGGCGCGGCAGTTGGGCGCGCCGCAGGACCCGCAGTCCAAAGCAGGCAGGCTCTCATGGATGCTCTCGATATCCGCCATCATGCGGATGGACTCGAACCTGCTCACGTTCAGAGCGGACACGTTGGCGAAGGTGGCCGGCTTCACGGTCAGGATATCCTCCGGCACGTCCACGTTTCCAGTCTGCCGCGGCACATGGTTGAGACTCACGGGCATATAGCGACGCAGCGTCTGCAGGCGGACTTGTGCGATATAGGGGTTTTCCACCGTCAGCACGCCCCCGACGCACCCGCCGCTGCAGGCGTCCAGCTCCGCGAAGTCCACGCTGGGAAAACTGCCCATCTCGATGCTGTCCAGCACCCGGATCACGTTTTCGATACCGTCCGCTGCCAGATACCTGTCGTTCATCAGGGCGGAACCCTCTCCGCCGGAGGAGGCCCAGCCGAGGCCGATCATACCGGTCTCGCTGGCGATCCTGGGCGTGTTCTTGGGGTTGAGCGCGTTGAGGAGCTTGAAATACACCTCGCTGATGGCCACCACGTAGTCCACGCAGGGGACCTCGTCGTCCTTGTCCCCGTTCTTGACCCAGCTGAACTTAGCCGGGCAGGGGCTGATGAACACCGTCTTGATATCCTCTTTCTTCAGCTCCGGATGCTTCTTCATCGCCTCTTCCTTGGCCATCCGGCCGGCGAGCTCGATAGGCGGCATCAGCGGCACGATATGGTCGATGAGGGACGGGAATCGAATGGTGATGAGTCGCACCACCACCGGGCAGGCTGAGCTGATAGCAGGGCGAGGGATGTCGGCGCGTTTCATGTAGCGCCGCGTGTACTCCGTGATGATCTCCGCGCAGCGGGAAACCTCGAACACGTCGTTGAAGCCCATGTCCAGGAGGCCCTGGAGCACATAGTCCACGTCCGTCACGTTGATGAACTGTCCGAAGAGCGAAGGCGCCGGAAGGGCGATCAGGTACTTGGAACGGTCCAGATCCTCCAGACTGTCGCAGATGGCCCGCTTAGCCTTATAGGGGCAGACGCGGATACATTCTCCGCAGTCGATGCACTGGAGCGCATTGATGGCGGCATGTCCGTCACGGATACGGATAGCTTCCGTAGGGCAACGCCTCAGGCAATGAGTGCAGCCCTTGCATTTATCCAGATCCAGTGAAACGGAGTGCCTGTAATCCATGCTTTCCTCTTTCTTAGCGATTATCTGTTTTCAAAGCCAAGCTCGATGGTCGTCCCCTGACCCACGACGCTGTCAATGCCGAAGGTGTCGGAGTATCGTTTCATGTTGGGCAATCCCATGCCGGCGCCGAACCCAAGAGCACGGATGTTGTCCGGTGCGGTGGAATACCCTTCCTGCATGGCCTGCTCCACATCCTTGATGCCCGGGCCGGTATCCTTCAACACGATCCGAATGGTCGCATCGTCCACATAAATATCGGCGTCGCCGCCATTGGCGTGGATGACCATGTTGATCTCGCCTTCGTACATGGCGATGGAGACCCGGCGGATCGTTTCGGGGGAGCACCCCAGCTGCCTTAGCAGGCGCTTTACCTTGACGGAGGCTTCTCCGGCAGAGGTGAAGTTCCCGCCGTCTACGTTGTAATGCACATGCAACGGTTCTGCGCTCATGGGATCACCTGTGCAGGCCCGCTTCGTACAGCCTGCCGCTGGCCTCATACATGGTGAGGGCCGTGGCCAATACGGCGATATGGCTCAGTTTCGCAAGCGCTACCACTTCCTCCGCAGGCTCCTTGCCACGAACGAAAAGGATGCAGCTCATGTCCAGCATCAGCGCGGTACGCACGGCCTGGGGATTGTTGAGTCCCGTGAGGAGGAGCGCCTGATCCTGCGCATAAGCAAGGACGTCGCTCATCATGTCGCTGCTGAACGCGGAATCGATATCCTCTTGCAGCAGCTCCTCTCCCGTATATACCTTTGCACCGACCAGGCGGGCGACTTCTTCTAATCTCATAGCAGTGTTACTCTGCGCGTACCTTATCGATGATCCCCTTCACATCGGCGGGAACCAGACGGCCGTATACCTGATCGTCGATCATCATGACCGGGGCAAGACCGCAGCAGCCCAGGCAGCGAGCGGCTTCCAGAGTGAACATGCCGTCCGGCGTGGTATGACCGGATGAAACACCCAGGAGCTTGACCAGCTCGTCCAGAATGTCCTGAGACCCCTTTACATAGCATGCGGTGCCAAGGCATACACGGATAAGATGCTTTCCTTTGGGCTCCAGACTGAACCAGGCATAGAAGGTGGAAACACCATAAACCTGTTCGAGGGAGCAGCCCAGCCCCTCTGCGATCATCGTCTGCACCTCTATGGGCAGATACCCATAGATATCCTGCGCCTGCTGCATTACAGGCATCAGCGCGCCAGGCTTACCCTTGTGATCCGCAATGACCTTTTCGAGCGCAGCCTTCTGTTCAGCCGTGCCGGTGAATGGGATCGTGGTCTTCGTACTAGTCATACACATCCTCCTTATTCGTATTGTTTCGGTTTTCCTGCAACATAAACAACAGCCATTTATGAAAAGGCATACTGTTACGTTCGTATTTTACCACATAATAATTATCTTGCCAATAGATTAGTGGTTGCTAACCGAAGGATTTAAATGGGAAATTACACGTCAATTGTAAAATAAAAAATGAAAATGGCCGGTTTTGGGGCTTTAAAAATTTCAAAAAGCGGAGTATACTATATTTGAAGAATTATATGCAAGAGAGGATGATTGTTTATGGCGAAACGCAAAAAGCTGATCATCACCCGAGAGGGCTATCTGTTTTTAGCCGCTGTCGGAGTTTTGCTTCTGGCGCTTATCATCATCGCTGTCGCCACGAAAGGATTCGGTGCATGCAATAAGGACAAGCAAACGGAAAGCAATATCCCCGCTGCTTCCGACTACTATCCCGCCCCGACGGCGACGCCTAAACCCACGCCCGAAGAACAGGAATTAACGGCTGTGGAAACGCCTGTCGCCGATACGCCTGACCCCGGCGCGGCCAATTCTCCGGCACCTACCGTTCCCCTTACCGACGATCCCAACGCCCTCATAGAGCCAACCGCCGAGATGATCGCCGGGGCTGCGGAGGGTAAGCTGACCAAGAGCGGCGTGAACATGCGGCAGGGGCCCAGCACCAACACCACCATCATCGCCACGGGCCTGAAGAGCGGCACCAAGCTGACTGTGTACGCGGAGGACGGGGAGTTCTATTTCTTGCAGGTGGTAGAAACGAAGAAATACGGCTACATCGCCAAGAAGTTCGTAAAGCTCCTCTCCGCCCTGGGAGAGACCTCTACTGGCAGCGACCAGCCGGAAGGGACCGTGCGCGGCACCATCTCCTCCAGCAACCTGGCCCTGCGGGAGGGACCTGGCGTGACCAACAAATCCCTGGGGCAGTATTATGAAGGAAAGCTGGTCTACATCTACCATCAGGAAGGCGACTATTACTACGTGCTGGTGGCGGGGACCGATGTGAAAGGCTACATGTCCGCCCAGTTCATCAAGGTGGAAGAAGGAAAGACTGTGCCCAAGAAGGATTCCTGATTTGTCCTGTTGGAATGCAACAGCCCCCTTGCATGGAAGGGGGCTGTTTTTCATTCTGTCTCTTCCCCGTCCCGAATCGCCGGAACGTTCTTCTCCGTTACGGGTCCCTCGAACAGGGGATGATCGTATCGCAGCCGCATCCGATCCCAGAGACCGTATTTCTCCGTATTGGCGATGGCGTGGATCATCTTTTCCTCCACGTCCGGAACGATGGTGGAAAGATGCTTGATCAACTCCTTCGCCTCCTCCCGCTTCGTATGCCCGGCTGCGGGGCAATTGGCCTTCTGGACGGGCAGCGCCCGCTGACGGGCTACGGACAGGGCGTATTTTTCCGGCAGGAACACCAGCGGACGGATAACGGTAACGTCAGAACGGGAAAGGTAGGTCACCGGCGCGAAGGTGTTCACCCGACCCTCGTACAGCAGGCTCATGAAGAACGTCTCTATCACGTCCTCCCGGTTGTGCCCCAAAGCAACCTTGTTGCAACCCCTGTCCCTGGCGGCGTTGTTGAGAGCGCCCCGACGGAGCTTGGCACATAGAGCACAGGGGCTCTTCTCCTGGCGGATGTTGAAAACCACGTCTCCGATATCGGTTTTTATGAGGGAGAAATCCATACCGATGCGCTCTGCGAAGACTGCGACGGCGGACCAATCCTGCTCCACGATGCCCAGATCCAGGCTCACTGCGCACACATCAAACTTGGTCCGGGAAAAGCGCTGATACAGCTTCAGGGCCTCCATCAGCAGAAGAGAATCCTTGCCGCCTGAGACGCCAATACACACCTTATCGCCATTCTCAAACAGATGATACCGCTCATCCGCCCGTCGAATGCTGCCCAAAACCCGTTTCATAGCTTTTGCCCTTCTTTGTTTGTTTAGTAAAGTATATACGCATCGGAACCGGCTGTAAAGAAAAACCGCAGGATGTTATGAATTTGTCAATTTTTCTCATATCCCTGCATTTTTCAGCGGAACATGCTATACTATGAAATCGAACGATGGGGAAAGGAGGCAGCGCCATGAAGGTTTTTATCGCCGCATCGCGGAAGCGAGGGCCGATCTTGATCCTGTGCCTCTTGCTGGCCATTTTGGCCGCTTGCGCCGCATTCCTGCTCAAATGGCAGCGTGAGAAAGCGATGACAGCCGCTCCCCCCCCGGTCCCCGTCCAAGCTGTCCAGAAACGGACATACACCTCGAAGTTTACGGAGACGCCGATCCCCGCCCTGCCTTCACCGTATCTTTGGTCCCCCGCCCCCACTGCCATATCTGCCGCTGAGCCCACGCCTGCTCCCACTCCCGCCGGATTGCTGGGCGGCAAATATGCCTGGCGGTTTTCGGAGGAAGAGGTGCTGACCGATCACTCCTATTCCAATCCGTCCATTTCGATCTCCTGGGACGTGTATCGGGATGAGATCAATTACGAAAAGCCCGTGACCTTCTATATCGCTGACGTGCTCGTCCAGGACGTAACCTCCCTCTCGACCGCCTTCGCAAACGGGCAATATGCCCAAGGCGGAGTAAGATCCATGGAGTCCATCGCGAAAAACAGTCGCTGCATCGTTGCCATTTCCGGCGATTTTGCACGCTGGCACGAGAACGGCCTCATCGTCCGAAACGGCGAAGTGTTTCGGAATCAACGGTTTTCCTCGGATCTGTGCGTTCTGTACGCGGACGGGTCCATGGAGACCTATGAGCCCGGGACCATTTCCAATCAGGAGATCCTGGACAAAGGGCCATGGCAGAGCTGGCATTTCGGCCCGGAGCTGCTGAACCACGAAGGCCGTCCGAAAACCAAGTTCAATACTGCCGTATGGGGCCGCAATCCTCGTTCCGTAATCGGCTACTATGAGCCGGGGCACTACTGTCTCGTGCTGGTGGACGGGCGGCAGGGCAAGTATTCCGGCGGTCTGAATATGCAGGAGCTGAGCGAACTGATGTACGCTCTTGGGTGTGTGCGGGCTTACAACCTTGACGGCGGCGCCACCGCTCATATGACCTGGGGCAGCGAAGTCATCAACTCCCCCAGCAAAGATCGAAAGGTACACGACGTGATTTGCGTCTGCTTCCCCTCGATAGCATAGCCAGGATATCCGTAATAGAGTCTAATATGGAGGTGTGTCCATGGTATTCGCCATTCTGATCCTTTCCGCCCTCTCCCTGATCGCCCTCGTGGTCCTGATCCTCTTGGTGCTGCAGCAGCGGACGGCTGACCGTTACGAGGACATACTGGACAAGCTGTCCGATCAGCGGCGGGAACTGAACGATGCGGTCCACTCTGCCATCAGCGGCTTCGGACAGCTCATGGACAACGGGCAGCGCAGCTTTTCCCGGCAGCAGAACGACAATCAACGAAGCTTCCAGCAAAGCGTAGAACTGCGGCTGGACGCCTTTGAAAAAGCCAATCTGGAGCGGCTGGGCTCCTTTGAAAAGACCAATTCGGAACGCCTGGACGGCATCCGCACCACCATGGAAAAGCGTTTGTCTGCCATGCAGGAGGACAACAATAAACGCCTTGACCAGATGCAGCAAGTGGTGGACGAAAAGCTCCAATCTACCCTGGAGAACCGGATCAGCAAGAGCTTTGAGATGGTCAGCAAACAGCTGGAGGCCGTTTACAAAGGATTGGGCGAGATGCAGCAGGTAGCGACGGGCGTCTCCGATCTGAAGAAGGTCCTTTCCAACGTGAAGACCAGGGGGATTTTGGGCGAGATACAGCTGGGCGCTATCCTGGAGGAGATTCTGTCTCCGGAGCAGTACGATACCAACGTAGCCACCCGTCCCGGCAGCGACGACCGGGTGGAATACGCCATAAAGCTCCCCGGCTCCGGCAACGCGCCTGTATATTTGCCCATCGACGCCAAGTTCCCCGGCGATACCTACGCTGCCCTTATGGACGCCTACGACGCGGGCGATACCGGCGCTGTTGCCGCCGCAGCGGCAGCCCTCACCACTCGGCTAAAACAGGAGGCGAAGGACGTTTCTTCCAAATATATCGCGCCGCCCGCCACTACGGACTTTGCCATCATCTTCCTCCCCTTCGAAGGGTTGTATGCGGAGGCTGTGAACCGCGGCATGGTGGAGGAATTGCAGAAGCGGTATAAGGTGAATCTGGCCGGACCGTCCACCATGGCCGCCCTTCTGAACAGTTTGCAGATGGGCTTTCGCACCCTAGCCATCGAAAAGCGGTCCAGCGAAGTGTGGGAGATCCTGCGGTCCGTCCGTGCGGAATTCGACAAGTTCGGCGACGTGCTGGAGGCATCCCAGAAGCATCTGCAGCAGGTGTCCGGAGATCTCGATCAGCTGGTGGGCGTTCGGACCCGACAGATACAAAACAAGCTCAAAAACGTGGAAAAACTGGAGGACGGTCAATAAGACCGCCCCCCTTGTCATTTCGAACCATCATGCCCAGGGCATCTTTATTGTGAACGATTCGCTCTTTTCGTCCATCTCGTAGCGCTTTTCCTTATGAGCGGGATCGTCGAGCCAGTCATAATCCTTTAGATAGGGCGAGTAGTTCACGCAGCGTATCTCGTGTGCTTCTTCGTCGAACTGCATGAGGCGCAGGTAGCCGCCGCCGCCCTCCTTCCCCGCCGCTTGGTAGTTCATCATGATCTCATAGACTTTGCGCTCCTTCACCCCGTCCCCGTCGTCGTCGAAGGCGTCCTCCAAGGAATATAGACCGTATCGATGGCCGCACAGGACCATATACACGTTTGGACATTTCGCCACCACTTGCTCCCGCAGCTGTTCGCCCGCCTCTGAGAGAGTGCCTTCCGTGGTGATGAAGTCGTGGAGGCACAGAATGCCTACTCGATCGGGGTACTTTTGGAAGCTCTGCACCATGAACTGTATGGCCTTTTTATCCGGCCCATGGCTCATATACACAAAGATATAGTTACGTCCACAGACGGTGACCAAGTCGTAGTGGCCCCGGTTGTTTTCGAAGCTCTCACCATAGCATTCCTGATGATCGTACCGATCTTGACCGAAATATTTCCAATAGTTCGCATAACCGCCCTTGGCGGGGTCCATATCATGGTTACCGGCCAGGACACCGTTGGGTATGTCGCTCAGCAGATCCTGAGCTGCGCGGGCGATCTTCCAATTCTCTTCATTGTCGCTAACGTGAACCAGATCCCCTGTATGCACCACATATACCAGATTCATGGCTTCCGCCTTGTCCCGCAAAAACCGGGTCATAGCCGGGTAGATATCGGGTGAAAGGCCGTTGGTCTGATAGTTGGCGTAATGCTGGGTATCGGACATCCAGGCTACAGTCTCCACGCCCTCTGATACCGCATATCGCTCCACAGCGGGCGGTGAAGTGGGATCTTCATCGGGCGTCGGCGTCGGTGGTATCGAAGCGTTTGGAACGAAGATATTCTCGTCGGACGGATAGGGCCAGGGTGTATCCTGTGGCGCTGGGGACGGCGCCGGGGAAATGGCGGCGATCTCGATACGCACGCTTTCGGGTGCAACTGACTTTGCATCCGTGTCTTCAGCCGTTTCACGGCACCCCAGCAGGACCAGAAGGAACCCTATGAAGATGAGCAACGCTTTTTTCATGGGAACATGATACCACAGACGCCTTACTTTTCCAATCCTCGTTCACGGGATGTTAACAGAGAAAATGCGTTTGTGTTGCAGTTTGCACAAACTCACGCCCCATTTGACCTCTATACTGAAACCATCCCGAGAGGAAAGGAGGAATGCTCACCGCATACATACAGCCATGCATGTATCGATCGGGCTCCTGCCTTGCCCCCGGTAAGTACGTACTGCCGGAAAACAGGCAGCCTACCAGTACTCCGCCAACCTCCTAACCCACGAGGAGCAGCAGGCGGCCAACATAGCGAACGCGCCGGTTCCCCCTCCTTGCTTTCCGGCGCGTTCTTTGGTATTATTCTCACATGAAATTGTATCTGCTCTCCTGCCGAAACATACAGGAATATTCAGATCGAATCCTGCCCCTGCTCCCCGAGCAGCGGCGGCTTTCTTATGCTCGTTCACATTCCGGACTGGCCCTGGGCGCAGGACTGCTGCTTTCCCGGCTTTTATGCGTTCATAAGGACGAAGATCTGTCCTTCGGGGTAAACGGCAAACCGTGTTTAGCGGCGGGGAAGCCGGAATTCAGCCTGTCTCACAGCCATACGCACGTTCTTTTGGGCTTCAGTGACGAATCGATCGGCGTGGATATGGAGCGAAAGAACCGGCATGTACCTGAATCCGTCCGTCACAGGATGTGTCTCCCTCAGGAAAAAGGGCTCGATCCTTTGCAAGTCTTCACCCGGAAGGAGTGCGCCATGAAGCTGACCGGGCTCGGATTCAGCCTGCCGCTGCAGGCGATCGACACGACGGTCGATTATCGCTGGCAGGAAAAGTACTACCGCTTTTTCACAACGGAAAAGGAAGGGTATCTGATCTCGGTGCTGTGCGTCAATCAGGCGCTGCCTGAGATTCAGCTGCTTACGGCGGAAGAATTGCTGTAGTTCTTTTCGACGAACCGCTTCATCCGCGCCGCCGCTTCCATGAGGATCGAGGCGTCCTTCGTGTACGCCAGCCGCACATAGCCCGAGCAGCAAAAGGCTCTTCCGGGCGTAAGGGCTACGCCCTCCTGATCCAGCAAATTCTGACAAAAAGACATCTCATCGTCCAGCCGGGATACATCCAGCCACAGATAGAACGCCCCTCGGCTCTTGTTCACCGTCCATGCGTCGATTTGGGACAAAGCTTCATACAGTCTGTCTCGACGATCACGGAAGACGGCTTTTGCGGCGGTTATATAGCTGTCGTCCATAGCCATCACCGCCAGCGCCGCCTGCTCTGAAAGAGAGCAGGGACAGCCCAGCGCGTGGCTCAGGTAGGCTCTCATCGCCCCTGCGACA
>JAZRUD010000513.1:0-1795 GCA_045652385.1 Clostridia bacterium | reverse complement strand
CATCGCCAAGAAGACGGGCTATGAGATCGAGTCCCTGCGGGAACAGGGGAAGCGGGGAGAGGGGTACACCGAAAAACCCCAGCGCTTCTCCCGGGGCACCTTCCGCCGACGCAGCGCTCAGGACGAGGATCAAAAGGAGCTTCTGACACGGACCATGCTCACCTGCGCCGTGAAGGACAAAACGGCCTGCGCGGTTTTGAAGGCGGAGCGAGCGGAGGAGATCCTGCAGGAGCCCTACGCTTCCCTGTTCAAGTCTCTCGATCAGCCGGGCTTCTCCCTGGCTGCCTATGTGGGGGCCCAGGAGCGCCAGGAAGCGGAAAAGCTCACCGCCCTCATACGGGACGAGCAGAATATGGTGGAGCCGGAAAAAACGGCTCTGGATTGTCTAAAACGGCTGCGGCAGCTGGAGCAGGAGGACAGGCTCAGCGACCTGCAGCACCAACTGAAACGGACAGACCTCAGCGAGGGAGAGCGTGCCGCGCTTCTCAAGCAGATCACAGACCTGATACGGGCAAAAAAGTAAGGAGACGAATATGAGCGAAACCAACAAGAAACCCACCCCCACCAAGGACCCCAAGCAGCGCATTAGCGAGCTGCTGGAATTGGGCAAGCAAAAAGGCGTCCTCAGCTATAAGGAAATCATGGACGCTCTGCAGGAGCTGGAACTGGACCAGGAGGCTGTGGAGAAGCTCTATGAGGCCATCGAGGAGCAGAACATCGACGTGGTGGAGGAGGTCGAGGTCCCCGAGGACATCAACGAGGAGATCGCCGAGGTGGAGACCATCCTCTCCGTCACCGAGGGCATCAACATCGACGACCCCGTCCGCATGTACCTGAAGGAGATCGGCAAGGTCCCCTTGCTCACGCCCCAGGAGGAGGTGGAGATCGCCACCCGAATGGCCAACGGCGACGAGGAGGCCAAACACCAGTTGGCCGAGGCGAACCTGCGTCTGGTCGTGTCCATCGCCAAGCGCTACGTAGGCCGGGGCATGCTGTTTCTGGACCTCATCCAGGAGGGCAATCTGGGCCTTATCAAAGCGGTAGAGAAATTCGACTACCGCAAGGGCTATAAGTTCTCCACCTACGCCACCTGGTGGATCCGTCAGGCCATCACCCGCGCCATCGCCGACCAGGCCCGGACCATCCGTATCCCGGTCCACATGGTGGAGACCATCAACAAGCTCATTCGGGTCAACCGTCAGCTTGTCCAGGAATACGGCCGTGACCCCCGTCCCGACGAGATCGCCAAGGAGATGGGCATCTCCGAGGAGAAGGTCCGGGAGATCCTGAAGATCGCCCAGGAGCCCGTGTCCCTCGAAACGCCCATCGGCGAGGAGGACGACTCCCATCTGGGCGACTTCATTCCCGACGACGACGCTCCCGCCCCTGCGGAGGCCGTGGCCAGCACCCTATTGAAGGAGCAGCTCATGGAGGTCCTGGCCAGCCTGACGCCCCGGGAAGCCCGGGTGCTTCGTCTTCGCTACGGCCTGGACGACGGCAAAGCCCCGACCCTCGAAGAGGTGGGCAGGGAGTTCAACGTGACCCGTGAGCGCATCCGCCAGATCGAAGCCAAAGCGTTGCGGAAACTCCGCCATCCCTCCCGCAGCAAGAAGCTGAAGGACTTTTTGGAGTGAGCATGACTCATTGGGACCATCCGAAAGGGTGGTCCTTTTTCATTGCTGGGCGACGGGATTTGCGGCCCATGCCGCTAAAAAGGCCGACACTGCGGCCTTTTCTTAACGCGGCTTCAAATTCCGCCACCCACTTATCAAAGGAAAAAGGACCATCCGCAAGG
>JAZRUD010000512.1:0-4965 GCA_045652385.1 Clostridia bacterium | reverse complement strand
ATCGCTCCAAAAGCACCTCGTCCCTGGCGTCCAGGAACAGTATCTCGTATCGGCAGGTCAGCCCCATGAGCACGTCCAATGCGTCCTCCGGCTTGGCTGAGAGCAGGCTCTCCCGGCTGTCCACCGCCACGGCCGCCCGTTCGATAGGCACGTCCGCCTTGTCGCACATCTGTACGAAAGCCGGCAGCATGGGAGACGGCAGATTGTCCACGCAGTAGTACCCCAGCTCCTCCAGCGCGTTCAGGGCGGTGCTCTTGCCCGCGCCGCTCATGCCCGTGACGATCAAAAGATACATACGAGATCCTCCAGTCGCTTTACCTCAGGTTCCAGCATAACGCCCGTTTCCCCATATACCACGTCCTGCACGCGGCGAATCAGCGCATGAATGTCCCCCGCCGTGGCGCCGCCCCGGTTCACGATGAACCCAGCGTGGAGCTCCGAAACCTGGGCCCCGCCCACGGAGTAACCTTTCAGGCCGCAGCCTTCGATGAGCGCTCCGGCGAAGTGACCCTCCGGCCGCTTGAAGGTGCTTCCCGCCGAGGGCAGGGACAAAGGCTGCTTCTCCCGGCGCCGCCGCATACAGTCGGCCATGGTCTCGGCCGCGGTGCCGTCGTCTGGCACGAGCCGCAGCTCCACCGCGGTCACAACGGTCCTGGGCCAGGTGTAGGGGCTTTTGCGATAGCTCATCTCGTCCAGCCGGGCGTCCTCCCAGACGAACGCGCCGTCCCGATACAGGCGGACCCGGCTCAACACGTTTTTGATTTCTCCGCCGTAGGCCCCGGCGTTCATGGCCACGGCCCCGCCTACGGTGCCCGGGATGCCGCAGAGGCGCTCCAAGCCCATATACCCCCGCTGCACGCTCTCCTTCGCGAGGGCGGTCAAAGAGCAGCCCGCACCCACGACGACCTTCTCCCCCTCGAAAACAGAGGCGGAACCGTCGCCGGACAGCTGCAGGATCAGACCTTCGAAGCCCTCGTCCGGGGGCAGAACGTTGGTGCCGTTGCCCAGCAGGATCACGGGGATATGCTCCTCCCTGCACACGTTCAGGGCGTTGCGAAGCGTCGCCTCCTCCCGGGGCTGCAGTACAAAGGCGGCGGGGCCGCCCACCCGGAAGCTGACCAGCTCCGACAGAGGCACATTTTCTTTAGCGCCCAGGTACGTCAGCGCCTGGGCTATATTATCTCTATTATATATCATGGTATCAGTATAGCAAGTTCAGGGCTCAATTACAATGGCAAGCCGCTGAAAAAAGCTGTTTTTTGCAGTCTCGTCTCCTGCCAGTGCCAACCTCGCCTCCTCCTGCAGTCTAATCTTATGGGTGTAATAAGCGAAGGGGTCCGGGGCGATCACCTGCTTATAGGCCTTATCCATATCGAGAAGCAGGGCGTTGCCGTAGGGGCAGGGCACGTCTGTGCGAACGGAGAAAGCGCCTAAGGAAGGAAGCAGCCGCTGGGTGGGCTCCGACAGCAAAAAGCCATAGAACGCCAGACAGGCCTTCGCCTTCACCTCGTCTGTATTCCGGTCGATGCCCAGATAGCAGACCTGGTCCGTGAAGGTCCCGGCCGCGGCGGCGTTCGCGCCTATCTCCCCTTCCCGCTGGATGTCGCCCCAGGCTCTTAGGTCCATGACCGTGCCCTCCGCCCCGTTCGCGAGGGCGGCCACGGGGGCTGTCTCCCCCACGCCGGTCTTCACATAGCCCGAAAAGCACCAGGGAGCTGCATAGGGCGTCAGGCTGAGACCCGGCCGCAGGTCCGTGCCCGGCGCGAAGGACGCCGCCTGCAGCAGTTCTTCGTAAAAAGCACCGGAAAAGAAGGAATACATATCCGCCCGCCGGCCGTAGGACAAGCGCTCCCAAAAGTCCTTCTCTCCCATGCCCTCCACCGTGATCCGCACGCCGAAATTCCGTTTGTTGAAGGCCTCCGCCCGCTCCGTCAAGAAGGCGGTCACGCTGCCCTGATAGGTTTTGCAGGTGACGACGTGGTAGAGGGTGACGGTCCCTACGTACGTCGGCTCCTGGAGCTGACGGCTCTTCACATAGAAGCTTTCCCCCGTTCCTTCTCCCACCCTTGGCCCGGCGTATAGAAGGAACAGCAGGATCAACAGCGCCATGGCAACCCGAAAATACAGTCTTTTTCCCATGGTTCAGAGTATGCCCGAAAGGTAGACCCGATGATCGAAAGCTCGTCCTTTTTCGCGGCAGGACGCGGCTTTCTCCGCGCCGTATTACTATTGGACAGCCAACGCAAAGGAGAAACGCCTATGGAAATAAACGCAAGCAAGCGCGGCCCCCGGCTCCACGTGAAGCTATCGGGGGAACTGGATCACCACAGCGCCGAGCAGACGCGAAACATGCTGGACACCCTTTTGAAGGACATCACCGTCCGGGACCTGACGCTGGACCTCAGCGGCGTCAGCTTTATGGACAGCGCAGGCCTCGGCGTGATCCTGGGCCGCTACCGCATCTTGAGCATGCGTGGTGGGCATCTCACCGTAACGGGCATGTCGGGGGCCATCGACAAGATCTTCCGCATGTCGGGCGTCTACGCCATCGTGGACAGAGTTTAAGGAGGCGCGTATGGATAACTGGATGGAACTGACCTTCCCTTCCCTCTCCGTGAACGAGGGTTTTGCCCGGGCGGCTACGGCTGCCTTCGCGGCGCTGCTGAACCCTACCATCGACGAGCTTTCCGATTTGAGGACTGCGGTGTCCGAAGCGGTGACCAACGCCATCATCCACGCCTACGGGAACGATCGTTCGGCCATGATCACCCTCCGCTGTGAAGCTGAGGACAAGAAGCTGAAGATCATCGTAAAGGACACGGGCTGCGGCATCGAGGATATCGAGCTCGCACGCCGTCCCTTCTACACCAGTAAGCCGGAGCTGGAGCGGTCCGGCATGGGCTTTGCGGTGATGGAAGCGTTCATGGACAGCGTCACGATCGAATCAGCCCCTGGCGTGGGAACCGCCGTGACCATGGAGAAAGAGATCGGCGTCGCCCGTGGGGAGTGAGGATTTCCTTGAAAACATTCGGCGGGTGCAGGCTGGCGACAAAACGGCAGAGGAAACGCTGCTTCGGGAGAATATGCCCCTGGTGGCCGCCATCGCCCGCCGGTATCAGAACTGCGGCCTTGCCCAGGAGGACATGATCCAGTTGGGCAGCATCGGCCTCATGCAGGCCCTGAGGCGGTTCGACCCCACCCGGGGGCTCTGCTTCTCCACCTACGCCGTACCCCTGATCGCCGGGGAGATACGGCGGTTTTTGCGGGACGACGGCATGGTGAAGTTCTCCCGGGAATCCAAGTCCCTGGCCCTGAGGATCGAGCGCGTCCGCCGGGAACAGGGGGACCTGACCGTGGAGGAGCTGTCGAAGCGGCTGAACGCGCCTGCGGAGGACGTGACGGCAGCCCTGGCCTCCCGGACGGCGGCCCTCTCGTTGGACGCGCCTACGGACGAGGACGGGACCGATCTGCAGGCGTTTCTGGGCAGCGCCGACGCCGATACGGAGAAGGATGCTCTGAGGCGGGTGGAACTCAGGGAACTGTTCGCGATCCTGTCGGAGCGGGAGCGGCAGGTGCTGTTTCTGCGCTATTTTCAGGACAGGACCCAAAATGAGGTGGGCAAGCGCCTGGGCCTCTCCCAGGTGCAGATATCACGTATTGAAAAGAAAGCCCTGCTGCGTATGCGGCAGCAGGGCGAGAAAGCGTAGTTCATTTTTCCATGAGCATCCGCACGCCGTAGGCAGAAACGGAGGATGTGTATTTCTCCTCTCCTGTCAGACGGGAGCCGCACTTTTCATAGAAGCGGACGGCGCGGCCGTCGCCCTTCACGGCCCAGAGGCAGATCTTCGGATAAGCCGCCAATCTCTCCAGAGCCGCGTCCATAAGCTGCCGCCCCACCCCTGTACCGTGATACTCCGGCAGCACGTATAGGGCGAACACCTCCCCCACGTCAGGCTCCTCCGGACCATGGCCGCCATAGCCCACGAAGCCGACGACCCTGTCCCCTTCCTTGGCCACCAGGATGTTGTCCGGCCAGCGAAAGGCGATCTGCTCACACTTCTCCAGCGTGAGCTTTTCCAGGTATTCCTGGCTTACCAGGCCGGGATACACCTCCTGCCAGCACTTCCAGTGGACAAAGGCCTTCCCTTTGATCTCCTCGTCCGTTTCCATGGGTTTGATGACGATGGACATAGCAACCTCAATAGTTTATGGTTCCCTCGGTGCCGGCGATGATGCGCTGTATGTTCGTACGATGACGGACGACGATGACGATGGTACAGCAAAGGGCGAACAGCCAGAGCCAGGGCCGCTGATCGTGATTCACGACGCAGAGGATCGTAAAGAGCACGGAGCTGGTCATGGACACCAGAGACATCATATGGCAGACGAAAAAGACGACGAGGGCGAAGGCGAAGGTAATGCCGCCGCCCAGAGGGAAGCTCAGAAACATGAAGGCGAAGAAGCAGGCCACGCCTTTGCCGCCCTTGAAGCGGTAGAGCACCGGCCAGCAATGCCCCAGCACCACGCCCAGGCCCCCGATATAGCCGCCCAAAGCGAAGTCCAGGGCGGCGTTCTGGACGACGATGCCCCACCACTTGCCCAGATATGCGCCGAGAGCCACGCCCAGGAAACACTTGAAAGCGTCCCCCAGGAAGGTGAGCACGCCCCACTTGGTGCCGAAGACCCGGGTCATGTTGGAGGCGCCGGGGTTGCCGCTGCCGTGCTGGCGCACGTCGTCATGCAGGAATCGTTTGGAATATAGGACAGCCGTCTGGAAGTTGCCGATGAAGTAGCTGAGGATGAGGATGATGGCCACGGTCTGGATCTGCACCACATTCAACAGCATAGCTTATTCCTCCTTGCCCCGCGTTCTGAAGATGATCTTGATGGGCGTGCCCGCGAAGCCAAAGGTCTTGCGAAAGTAGTTCTCCATGTACCGCCGGTAGGAGAAGTGGACCAGGGCTT
>JAZRUD010000511.1:0-1641 GCA_045652385.1 Clostridia bacterium | reverse complement strand
TCCCGTCCGGCCTTCCTGACGGCTCCCTTCAGCAGCAGGGCCGCCGCGCCCTTTTTGAGGTCCCGTTCGTCCTGCCAATCGTCCAGGCACTTGCCGTAAGCGAGGAGTACGTTCACCGCCGCGGCGAATCTCAAAGCCGGGGTCTCCAGGCGGTACTTGCGATGGGGATCGTGGCACCGATGGAGGCAATGGCAACGTTTGGCGTCCACCGCTTCCCCCAGTTCCCCGGAGAAGAGGAGGGCCAAAAACGCGCAGTCGTATTGGAGGAACAGGGGAGAGAAGGGGCCGTAGTTGCGCTTCATGCACTTGCACAGACCGCAGTACCAGCTTTTATAGCTTGCGGCCTCCCGCACCTTCAATTCCGATTCGATTGTGCCGACGTATCCGAACATAGAGCCTCAATAGGGATATTATAGCAGAAATCCGCGGCTGTGCATGGATGAAATGTGAAAAAGATGGGAAATGGTGCGTGAAATCAGGCCGCGGGGACAGGCTAAAGCCATGATTTGGCTGCTTCTCACTGTCTTGACCCTGCTCTATCTGCTGTTTTGGCCCTTCAGCCTTCGATTGGACGCCCGCCTTTCGCCCACCTGCGGCCGGGGGGAAGTGACGGCGGCCTCCTTCCTTCGGCTGCAGCTCGAAGGGGACTTCCTGCAGCCGCCTTATTTTCAGCTATACGTACTGGACGGCCGGGGCAGGCGTAAGCCCCTGGGCGGCGGGCGGAAACGAAGGGGCGGCTTTGTCCCCGTCATCCGGAACAGACGCCTGTCGGCTACCCTCCATGTAGGCTTGGAGACGGACGGAGCCCTGACCGTGGAAGCCCTGGGCCTCTTGTACGTCCTGCTGGAAGCGGCGGGAGGCATCTATTGCGACGATCTCGTGCTGCGGCCTGCAGCCTGCTTCGACAAGAACATCTGCGCCCTGCGGCTTTCGGGAATAGGCCGCTTCGTCCTGGCGCAGAATATCCTCGAATATCTGAAAGGAAAACACACACATGCAAAGCGTTGAATCCATCATCGAGACCACCATGGCCCGCTTGAAGACCATCGTGGACGTAAACACCATCGTGGGCGAACCCATTCCGGCGGGGAACGGGGTGGTGGTGCCCGTGTCCAAGGTCAGCTTCGGCTTTTTCTCCGGCGGCGGGGAGTACGCTCCCACGGGCAAGGTGGCCGGGGCGGCCCTGGCGGAGCAGAAGACTTTCCCCTTTTTGGGCACCGCCGTGGCGGGGGTGTCCCTGACCCCCAAGGCCTTCCTGGTCACCACCGA
This sequence comes from Clostridia bacterium, assembly GCA_045652385.1. GTDB lineage: Bacteria > Bacillota > Clostridia > Christensenellales > CAG-138 > RUG472. The sequence continues at coordinate 372 of JAZRUD010000511.1, read as the reverse complement.
AGAGGGCGTCACGGTGGTCCCCGCCAACTACGACTCCACCCTGGATCGGCTGGTGGGGCAGCTCCCGAAATTCGTGAAAGAGGTCCGGATGAGCCTTCAGCAAAAGGAGCAGGAGAAGGAAGGGGAAGCGTGGTAAGGCGTTTACGGTTTCTCCTGCTGGCAGCGCTGCTGCTGTTTCCCGGCCGGGTCCGGGCGGCGCAAAAGGAGGAAACGATCTCCGCCAAAGCCTATGCCCTCGTGGAAGCTGCCAGCGGGCGGCTGCTCCTGGGGGAACACGAGCGCGATCGGCTGCCCATGGCCAGCACCACCAAGATCATGACCGCCCTGCTTCTGCTGGAGGCGGGGGAGGATTTGAATAGGGAGATCACAGTG
>JAZRUD010000510.1:0-4553 GCA_045652385.1 Clostridia bacterium | reverse complement strand
TAGGCTTCGGAGAAGGCGTAGGGGTGGGTTCCGCCGCTGAGGGCAGGATCACCAGGATATCCCCGTTGTTGTCGAAGGCCACCAGGACGGACAGGAATCCCGATCGAAGCTTGACGTAGAGATAACTGGAAGCCCGCTTCGCCTGCTCGGAGAGTTTGGCGATGAACGCCGCCGGCACTTCCTCACCGGCAGCGTAGGCATAGACCAGCGCCTTTTCGATGGATCGTCCGTTGCCGGAGGAAGGCAGGGGCGTATTGAAATCGGCCTGGTCGTTCCCGTGACGGCCCTCCACCGTGAAGCTGACGGCCCCCGTGGGCTGGCAGACCAGGTCCAGTTTTCCAAAGGTCATGCCTTCGAAGGAGGCGTACACCGTGGCGAACCTCTCCCGCGCCATGGCTTTGAGTGCGTTGATGTCCCTGCCGGAGATGGGCTGTCCCTCCTCAAGCCGGTAGCGAAGCGGCGTGCCCGGGGTGCTTCCGTCGTTGTTGTCCAAAGGCACCAGTTCCCGCTGTATCGGCGCGGAGAGCCGGGTCACCGTAAGGCTCTGTTCGTTCCGGCGGGCCATGCCTTCCGCCTGGGGCGTGGGACTGGTCCAGGGTGTGGCCGTAGGGATGGTGCGCTGGTCGTATTGTCGGTAGCTGGTCAGATAATACTGCCAATAGAGGTCCTCCAGGGCGATATACGCTCTTTGCCGGTTCAGCAGCAGCTCGTCCAGGGCGATGTCTTCCTTGGTGGTGTCGTAGCGGATCAGAGGGTCCCCCACGTGGACGGCCTGCCCCTCGGTGACGTAGATCTCCAGCGGCGTCCGGTCCTTGTCCCCATAGACGATCATGCTGGTGCCGGAGGTGACGCTGCCGCCGAGATACGTCTGGTTGGGGGAATACTCCAGGAGCCAATTTCCCACGGGCTGGACCTCGCAGGGCTGGCTCAGGGTGTAGCGGCTGTAGCCATAGATGCCGGCGGCCACGAGACCCGCCACGATGATCAGGATCAGCAGGGCTTTCAACAGCGCTTTCATAGTCCCGCCTCCTCCCGCAGATAGCCGTCGTAGATGTAGAGTTTCCGCCGGGCCCGGTCGGCCACGGCGTGCTCGTGGGTGATCATGACGATGGTCATGCCCTGCTCGTGGAGCTCGTCGAAGATGTCCATGATCTGCTGGCCCGCCTTGGAATCGAGGGCTCCCGTGGGTTCGTCGGCAAGCAGGAGCTTGGGCCGGGTGCAGATGGCCCGGGCGATGGCCACCCGCTGGCACTGGCCGCCGGAGAGCTGGCCGGGATAGAAGCTCATACGGTCCTCAAGGCCTACTTGCCGGAGCGCTTCCTCCGCCCGCTGCCTGCGCTCCTTGCGGCGCACGTTCCCGTACATCAGGGGCAGGGCCACGTTCTCCCAGGCCCGCCGCCGTTGCATGAGATGGAAGCTTTGGAACACGAATCCGATCTTCTCGTTCCGGATGCGGGCCATGCGGGCGTCCCCGGCCCTGGCGTTGTCCTGACCGTCGAAGCGGTATACGCCGCCGGTGGGCACGTCCAGATAGCCCAGCAGATTCATAAGGGTGCTCTTGCCCGAGCCCGAGGGGCCCATGATGGCGATATACTCCCCTTCCTGGATCTGCATGTTCACGTCGTGAAGCACCGGCACCTTGTTGGCCCCGGTCCCGTAGGTCTTTTCGATGTGTTCGAGCTCGATGATCATCCCGCGGCTCCTTCCGCCGGGGCCGCTTCCGGCAGGTCCTCTTCGGGCGCCTCCATGTCCGGCATATACATTTCGCTCATATCCCCCTCGGGCAGCGTCATGTCCGGCATATCGGGCATGTCCATGCCGCTGAAGTTCGGCATGCCCATATCCATGCCCATATCGTCGGGCACGTAAGCGGTCTCGGACGCGGTCATGCCCACCTGGACGGTCTCGTCGGGGAAGGCGATGCGATCGAGGAAGCTGAGCCCCTCTAAAATGGCCACGGTGCCCCGCTCCTCGTCCCATTCGCCCAAAACGACGGGCCGCTTCTCGATGCGGTTTTCGTTGTCCGCGGCGTAGACGAAGGGTGCGTCCTCTGCATCCACTATGTAGTAGAAGGGCAGCAGCAGCCCGTCTTCGGCGTCCTCGTGCACGGCGCCGGGCTCGATATACACGTGCTGGCCCATGAGCAGGCCTTCGCTGGTGTCCAGCTCCACGAAGAACTCGTACTTGCTGGCCTGCTCGCCGCCGCCGTCGTAATAGTAGTAGCGGCTACCGCTCTGCTTGACCTCCTCGGTGTTGATCCTGTAGATGCGGCCCTGCCAGACGCTGTCGTCCACCCGGCTGATGATCCGGACGGCCATGCCCTCCTGCAGGGTGTGGATGGTCTGCTCGGACACCGTGCCCTTCACGCAGTAGTCGTTGCCGGCCACGATGGTGATGTAGGCGTTGCTCTGGGTCCCGTCCCCATAGCCGTAGTAGTCCTGGCCGCCGGCGCCGTCCGAAGACTTGACGGAGCGGACCGTGCCCGTCACCGGGGAGCAGACCACCGTGTTCTCCAGAAACTGCTCAATGGCTTCAAACTCCTTCTGCTTGTTGGAGAGCTCGTACGCCTTCTTGCGCAGGTCAAGCTCCTGGGCCTGGATATCGGTCTGTAAGTCCAGCTTTTGATTTTCCCTGGCTTTGGCCAGTTTGGTCTTCAGCTTCTCCAGCTTCTCGTTCCCGGTGCGGATGTCGTTCTCCAGACCCTGGATGTCCAGCATCAGCTGTTGATGGGTGATCTCCATGCTGGCTACGTCGTAGCTGAAGAGAGGCGCGCCCTCGGTCACCTTGTCCCCGGCGGAGACGAAGCACTCCTTCACGGTCAGATCCTTGTCCGGATCGATCTCAATGACGTTCTTGGCCTCCACCACGCCGCCGTACCGACTGGCGCGCCCGGCGGGGCCCACGCCCGTGATGGCGGACACGGACTGAACGTAGACGGTGCCCTCCTTGGGGACCTCCGCGAAGTAGCGATTGTACGCCCACCAGCCGCCGTAGCCCAGGCCCGCCAGGATCGCCAACGTCAAAACTATCTTCAAAAAGGTCTTCATAGCTGTCTCCTATCCTGCGTAGGGTAATTCTTCAAAGTATTCCGCTTCGGGGACCCCGTCGATGAGCCACATGTCCTCCTCGTCGGGAGTCAGCAGCAGCACGCCGCCCTTGCCCTTGTCGGTCTCAAACCACAATCGGGCGCGCCCGTCGCTGCAGAGGGGAATGATCTTCGTCCCGGGTTCCAGGGTGAACGCTTCGCCGGGGTCCTTGCGGGCTCTGGCCCTATAGGCGGTCAGCTCTTTCTTCACCGTCAGCGCCTGATCCATGTCCTCGTCGAAGGTCCAGACCGTGCTCACGGGGCCGATGACGCCGTCCTCGCCCAACGCCAACGTCCGAACGCCCCAGTGGGTGCCCAGCATGTCCACCGCCCCCGCCACGATGATGTGTCCGTCCTCGAAGCCCTCGATATAGCCGGCGAAGACGCTGCTTTCGTTCGCCTCGCCACAGCGGACGAATCGGTCGTCCGGCTCGAAGAACAGAACGCTCAGATCGCTGCGGAAGGCGTAGATCAGATAGTCGCTGGAGGCCAGATCCCCGTGGAAGAACAGCTCGTACTGTCCGTCCTCGTCCAAATCCCCCGCCCACAGATCGCAGGGCATGTCGTTCAGGATGTCGGTCTGAAACAGCTTCGTTTCCTGGCCCTTCTGCACGGACACCGTCCAGCGAGGCTGGCCGTCCGTCTCCCCCGGGAGGGTGACCAGATCCACCGTTTCCGTCTGACCGTCCCCGGTGAGGTCCACCCGATAGGGAAGGGCGTCCAGGATGCTGGTGCAATGGCCCACGACCCTGTCCTCGTCCGCCTCGGTTTCCTCAGGGACCGGCGCGGGCGTAAGATCCGGGATCGGCAGGTCGGTGGGCGCTGCGGTCAGGTCCGGGACCGCCATCACCGTCACGCTGACCGTGGGCTGGGGGTCGGCCGTCGGTCTTTCCGCCGCCGGGGCGCCGCCGCAGCCTGTCAGCAAGAGCAGCACACTAAATATAATAATGAAAGCTTTTTTCATACACCCGTTCTCCTTATTTCTGCTACCACTATTAAACACCCCATATTCGTCCAAAACGTTGCAAAAATATTAGGAACGGCTTTATTTTACAAACTTTCTCAACTTTTGGGCCAGGAAATAGGCGAGGCCCAGCTTGATGAGGTCCGGTACGACGAAGGGCACCACGCACAGGCTCAGGATCTTCCCGAAGCCGTAGTCCGTGCCCCGAAAGTGCATGACGTAGTAGAACCAGACCGTGCCGATGAGATAGCACGCCAGCAGGCCCAGGACCATGCCCAAGGGCAGGGCCAGTTTGGTTTTCGAAAACAGCTTTTCCGACGCCGCCGTCAGCATGCCCAGGGGCAGGAAGCCCAGCACGTAGCCGAAGGTCAGGGGGTTCAGGCCCTTGAACCCGGAGAACACGGGGAGGCCCGCCACGCCCAGCAGGATGTACACCCCCCCCGCCAGCGTCCCCCGCTTCGATCCCAGCACCGCCCCCGCCAGGAACACCGCGAAGGTCTGCAG
>JAZRUD010000509.1:0-5609 GCA_045652385.1 Clostridia bacterium | reverse complement strand
ATCTTCGTGGTGTTGGGATCAGTGCCCGCAACGTGATAGTATGCCTTATACATGGTTGCCTGATCAACAGCGATGAAGCTCTCGCCATAGAGCCTGATCCACGCATCGTATTCGGGCGTAAGCTCAAACGCTGCTTTGATGGTCAGATCCTTCGCAGGCATGGTCAAGTTCAGCTCGTTGTTCACCACTTGATCTGTCATGTCTTCGTCACGGTTGCCAACATCGGTCAGCACACAGCCGGTAGCAGGCCGGAACGTCAGCTTAATGGGGGTGTTCTCAGCGACACCCTCGATAATAAGCTCGCTATTCTGATTATAATCATTCACGCCATACTGCTGATCGCCGACTTTGACGAGGACTTCGCCATACTGCCGGTATCCGGTGCCCACGGTCAGCGTGTAACCGGTGGGTTCGTCCCCCTCGGCGAACGCCGGAGCTGCCATGGCCAGGACCATGACCAGCGCCACGAGGAGAGAGATAAACCGTTTTGTTTTCATTGAGTGTGCTCCCTTCGCTTTTTTGCATCTTCATGCTTGGTTCTTATTGGTTCGGAGAAACGTTTCTTGGGATGACCGCACGAAAATAATACAGGGTCCCCCAGTCCGTATCATAGTAGCATATGGAAGCCCCTTGTGCAAGTATTTTTTTTTATTTATGCAGATTTTTTTACCTCGCGCAGCAAGAGAGGCAAGGATGCTAAAAAAACTTGAAGTATTCGGACAATTCGGATAAAAAATGCTGATAAAAGCACGACATTCATATGAAGGAGAAGAGCTCATTATGCAGAACAAGAGGGTCGCTTTATGCAGGAAAAGATTCAACAAAAAAAGGCCCGCAATGCAGCGGGCCTTTTTTGATGGAAGGGGGATCAGAGGGGCATGTTGCCGCGGACGCGGCCCTCGCGCTTCTTGTTCTCGAAGAGCTCCAGGGCGTCCAGGATGTAGTCCCGGGTCTCGGCGGGCTCGATGACGCAGTCCACGTAGCCGTGGGAGGCGGCCACGTAGGGCGTGGCGAACTGGGCGGTGTACTCGGCGATCTTCTCCTGGCGGACGGCTTCGGCGGCGGCCTTGGCGGCGGCCTCGTCGTTTCCGGCGGCGATGGCGTTGTCCTTGGCGGCCTTGATGTCCTTGGCGAAGATGATGTTGGCAGCGCCCTCCGCGCCCATGACGGCGATCTCGGAGGTGGGCCAGGCCAGCACCATGTCGGCGCCCAGGTCCTTGGAGCACATGGCGAGGTAGCTGCCGCCGTAGGCCTTGCGCATGATCACGGTGATCTTGGGGCTCTCGGCCACGGAGTAGACGTAGAGGAGCTTGGCGCCGTGACGGATGATGCCGCCGTACTCCTGGTTGGTGCCGGGCAGGAACCCGGGCACGTCAACGAGGTTGATGAGGGGCAGGCCGAAGGCGTCGCACATCTGGATGAACCGGGAGGCCTTGTCGGAGGCGTGGATACCGCGCCACCCGCCCATGATCATGGGCTGGTTGCAGATGAAGCCCACGGACCGGCCGCCGATCCGGCCGAAACCGGTGACGATGTTGGTGGCGTAGTTGGGCTGGAGCTCGAAGAAGCTCTCGGGGTCGGCGATCTCGCCGATGACCGTGCGCACGTCGTAGGCGCGGCGGGAGCTGTCGGGCACGATGTCGTTGAGGACGGGGCGGTATTCGTCGCCGCGCTCGTACTCATAGACGGGGGCCTTGTCCCGGGCGCTGCTGGGCAGGTAGGAGAGGATCATCCGGATGAACCAGATGGCCTCCTCCTCGTCGGCGGCCATGAGGTGCGCGACGCCGGAGACGGAGGTCTGGGTGTTGGCGCCGCCCAGCTCCTCCTCGGAGACCTTCTCGCCCGTGGTGGCTTCGATGACCCGGGGGCCGGTGATGAACATCTGGCTCTTCTGGTCCACCATGATGATGAGGTCGGTCAGCGCGGGGCTGTAGACCGCGCCGCCGGCGCAGGGCCCCATGATGACGGAGATCTGGGGGATGAGGCCGGAGGCCAGGGAGTTGCGGCGGAAGATCTGGCCGTAGCCGGAGAGGGCGTCCACCGCTTCCTGGATACGGGCGCCGCCGGAGTCGTTGAGGCCGATGCAGGGGCAGCCCGCTTCGAGGGCCATATCCATGACCTTGCAGATCTTGGCCGCGTGCATCTCGCCGAGAGCGCCGCCCACGCTGGTGAAGTCCTGAGCATAGGCGAAGACCTTCCGGCCGTCCACGAGGCCGTAGCCCGTGACCACGCCGTCGGCCGCCACGACCTTCTTCTCCATGCCGAAGTTGTTGCAGCGATGGTTGACGAACCGGTCCACCTCCTTGAAGGTGCCCTCGTCGAACAGCATGTCGAGGCGCTCACGGGCGGTGAACTTGCCCCGGCCGTGCTGCTTGTCTACGGCCTTGTCCCCGCCCATGGCGAGGATCTTCTCACAGCGTTCCTGAAAATCGTAGAGTTTTTCCTGAGTCGTCATGCTGTCACCTCGTTACATCCGCTGGGTGAGCTCCAGGAGCACGCCGCCGGTGGCCTTGGGATGGACGAAGGCGATGCGCGCGTTGCCGGCGCCGTAGCGGGGGGTCTGGTCGATGAGGCGAACGCCCTGGGCTTTCAGCTCCTCGAGCGCCTTGTCGATGTCGTCCACCCGGATGGCGATGTGCTGGATGCCGGGGCCGTTCTTCTCAATGAAGCGGGCGATGGGGCCGTCGGGCTCGGTGCTCTCCAAAAGCTCCACCTCGCTGTCGCCGCAGGGCAGGAAGGCGACCTTCACCTTCTGCTCGGCAACGACCTCGTACCCGGTGGCTTTGAAGCCCAGGCTCTCGTAAAACTTTACGGACTCGTCCAGATTTTTCACGGCGATGCCCACATGGTCAACACGTTTGAGTTCCATATTCTTTCCTCCTGTTTGCATTCTGATTTCAAAAAGCGGGAAGGCGTGCGCCCGAAAACGCACGCCTTCTTCCTGTCAATATGTCCCGGTGAGCATGCACCGCCGGCGCAGAAACTCCGCCATATCCGTGACGGACGCCCCCGCGGGGAACACGGCTTCCAGTCCCGCGCCGAGGAGCGCGGGCACATCCTCCTCCCGGATGCTGCCGAAGCCCAGCAGGACCACGTCCATGGCCCCCTGGCTGTGGAGGAGCGCTTTCACCTGGGCGGCAAGATCCGCCTGAGCGCTGTCGGGCAGGCTCAGGCCCACGGCGTCCACCTCGTGGGAGAGGGCGGCGTCGGCGATCTGGCCGGGGGTCTGGCGAAGGCCGGTGAAGACCACCTCGAACCCCTGTTCCCTGAGGCCGTGGGCGATCTGCTTGGCGCGCCGGTCATGGCCGCCCAGGCCGGGCTTGGCGATCAGGACACGCATTTTCAGTTGTCGTTCCATAGCGTGACCCTCCTGGTTATCCCGGTCCGGCGGCGAATTGGCGGTGTCTCAAAGAAGGCTGGAGCCGACTTCGAGAGCCTTGAAGTTGGCGGCCTCGGTGCCCTTGGGGATGCGTTCGGAAACGGCTTCCTTCAGAATCTCGGGGGGAACCAGGTCCAACAGCTTGTTGATGACGGCCACGGCCACGATGTTGGCGGTCTGGGGCTTGCCCACCTGCTCGATGGCGGCCTGGAGGATGGGGGCCTGATAGAACTTCCTGCCCGCGAGCCACTCAGGGATCGTCAGGGAGCTGTCCACCAGGATCACGCAGTCCTCAGGCAGGTTCTTGCCGTACTTTTCCAGGGACTGGTCGGTGAGGGCCATGAGGAAGCTGGGGATACGGACCTTGGGGAAGCCCAATTCGCCGTTGCTGATGACCGCCTGGGCCGCGCAGGCGCCGCCGCGGGCCTCGGGGCCGTAGCTCTGGCTCTGCGCCGCGTTTTTGCCGGCGAGGATCGCCGCCTCGGCGAGAATGACGGAAGCAAGAATGACGCCCTGGCCGCCGCTGCCGACGAGCCTGATCTCTTCTCTGTTACGCATACGTTTTTCTCTCCTTTATGCCTTCTTCAGTCGTTCGATGAGCTTGGTGTACTCGGCGGTATACTCGGGCACGTTGGGCTCGTTGCGGAAGCAGCCGATCACGGCTTTGCCTTCCAGCTCTTCGGGGGTCATGGTGTCGGCCTTGGCCTTCATGACCACGTTCTCCTTCTGCCAGGTCATCATCTTCACGGCGTCGCCCTTCTTGTTCTTGCGGCCGTAGTAGGTGGGGCAGACGGCCATGCAGTCGATGAGGGCGAAGCCCTTGTGGGCGATGCCGTCCTGGATGAGCTTGGTGGTCTGGGGCACGTGGTAGGCGGAGCCGCGGGCGGCGTAGGTGGCGCCGGCGCCCATGGCCAGGGTGGGCAGGTCGAAGGTACGGTCGATGCTGCCGTAGGGGGCCGTGGTGGCCAGAGAGCCAGTAGGCGTGGTGGGCGAGAACTGACCGCCGGTCATGCCGTAGATGTTGTTGTTGAACACGACCACGGTGAGGTCGATGTTCCGGCGGGCGGCGTGGATCAGGTGGTTGCCGCCGATGGCGGAGCTGTCGCCGTCGCCGGTGATGACGATGACGGTGAGCTCGGGCTTGGCCATCTTGATGCCGGTGGCGAAAGCGATGGCCCGGCCGTGGGTGGTGTGCAGGGTGTTGTAGTTCATATAGCCGGCGGCCCGGGAGGAGCAGCCGATGCCGGAGACGATGACCACCTTGTCGCGGTCAAGCCCCAGGTTGGTGATGGCCTGGGCCACGTCCCGCATGAGGATGCCGTTGCCGCAGCCGGGGCACCAGATGTGCGGCAGGTTCCGAAGCCGCATGGTGTTGTTGATCAATTCGCTTGCCATAGCTTATGCCTCCTCCTTGAGTTTCGCGAGCACTTCGTCGGGGTCCACCACGGAGCCGTTGAACCGGCCCAGGAAGTCCACGGGCACGTTGCCGGCGTGGGCCTTCACTTCGATGACCATCTGACCGGCGTTGTTCTCCACCACCAGGAAGCGCTTGACCTTCTTGGCCAGCTCTTCCACGGCCTTCTCGGGGAAGGGCCACACGGTGATGGGACGGAAGAGACCGGCCTTGATGCCCTGCTTGCGGGCCTCGATGACCGCTTCCTCAGCGGAACGGGCGGCGCCGCCGAAGCTGACCACGGCGATCTCGGCGTCGTCCAGGTACTTCTCTTCCCACTTCTCGATGTCGGCCCGGTTCTTCTCCACCTTGTCCAGCAGCCGGTTCATGAACTTCTCGTAGCTCTGGGCGGTGCCGCGGGGGAAGCCGGTCTCGTCGTGGAAGAGGCCGGAGATGTTGTAGTGCATGCCTTCGCCGAAGGGCGCCATCTCGGGGGCGTACTTGCCCTCGGGGATGGAGTAGGCCTGCTCGTCGGTCAGGTTCTTGTTGACCGTCCGGTCGATGACCTCGATCTGGTCAGCCTCGGGGATCTCGATGCCCTCCCGGAGGTGGCCCACCATCTCGTCCATGAGGAAGATGACGGGGGTGCGATACTTCTCGGCCAGGTTGAAGCAGCGGATGGCTTCAAGATAGGCCTCCTTCACCGTGGCGGGGGAGATGACGAGGGCGGGATGCTCGCCGTGAGTGCCCCAGCGGGCCTGCATGAGGTGGCCCTGAGCGGGGCTGGTGGGAAGGCCCGTGGAGGGGCCCACGCGCTGGACGTCCACGACCACGACG
>JAZRUD010000508.1:0-4802 GCA_045652385.1 Clostridia bacterium | reverse complement strand
TTGGAAAGCCCATATCTTTTTTTCTTTCCTTTTTCTCCGGGGAGTGGTATACTGAACAAAACAAGCTTTGGAGGATGAACGGATGTACAAGCGCATTCTGTTGAAGATCAGCGGCGAGGCGCTGATGGGGGAGAGCGGGCCGATCGGTTTTGAAAAGGTGGAAAAGACCGCCCGGAGCATCGCGGCCCTGGCCGACAAGGGCATCGAGGTGGGCGTGGTCGTGGGCGGCGGCAACATCATCCGCGGCCGGGACGCCGGGCAGCACGACCGCAACCGCCGGGACCACATGGGCATGCTCGCCACCGCCATCAACGCCCTGGCGCTCCAGGACGCTTTCGAGGGCCTGGGCAAGAAGGCCGCCGTCCTCTCCGCTGTGGACATGGACCGGTTCTGCGACAGCTTCTCCAGCCGCAAGGCGAAGGAGCTTTTGAGCCAGAAGGTCATCGTCATCTTCGCCTGCGGCTCCGGCTGCCCCTTCTTCTCCACGGACACGGCGGCGGCTCTGCGGGCGGCGGAGATCGGTGCGGACGCCCTGCTCCTGGCCAAAAACGTGGACGCCGTCTATTCCGCCGATCCCAAGAAGGACCCCGACGCCGTCCGCTACAGCCATCTTTCCTATGAGAAGGTGATCCGGGACAACCTGAAAGCCACGGACCTCACCGCCATCACCCTCTGCCGGGAGCAGGAGCTGCCCATCCTCTGCTTCGCTCTCGAGAAGCTGGAGGAAGCGGTGGAATGTGAAAATGTTGGCACTTTGATCGACAGCCGGCCATAAACCTCTTGAATTCACCGTCGGCCTATTGTAAAATATATCAGTTAGATTCGGAAAGGGGACCAAAGCCATGCCGGAAATTTTAGATATCGCCACCGAAAAAATGAACAAGACCATCAGCGTCATGAAGCAGGAGTACAACTCCCTTCGCGCCGGCCGGGCCAATCCCCAGGCGCTGGACCGCATCATGGTCGATTATTACGGTTCGCCCACGCCTATCAACCAGGTGGGCAACATCTCCGTGCCTGAACCGCGGATGCTCATCATCGCTCTGTGGGACAGCAAGATGATCCCCGCCGTGGAGAAGGCCATCCAGAAGTCCGACCTGGGCATCAACCCCGCCAACGACGGCAAGGTCATCCGCCTCATCTTCCCCGAGCTCACCCAGGAGCGCCGCAAGGAGCTGGCTAAGGTCATCCGCAAGAAGGCTGAGGAGAGCAAGGTGGCCGTCCGGTCCATCCGGCGGGACGCCATGGAGGACATCAAAAAGCAGAAGAAGGACAACCTGCTCACCGAGGACGATCAGAAAAAGCTGGAGGAGAAGGTCCAGAAGCTCACCGACGAGAAGGTGAAGGAGATCGACACCATTGCCCAGGCCAAGGAAAAGGAGATCATGTCCGTTTGACGAACGTGCTCTGCTGGCCTCTTGAGGAGGCTGTTTCCCGGTTGGAGGCGGAGGGCTTCCGGGTGGAGCTCACAGAGGCGAAGCCCCGGAAGGAGACTCCCGCCGGACAGCGCCGGGTGGTGCGCCAGGCGGCGGAGGACGGCGTGTGCCGCCTTACCTGGTCCAACTTCAAAGCATAAGCGAACAGAAGCGATGCAAGGCGGTTTTCGCTTTGCATCCTCTTTATGAAAGGAACGTCCATGGCTAAGCTCACCGCGGAACAACTGAACAGCTTGGGTCTCAAGCCCGAGACCCTGCCACGGCACGTGGCCATCGTCATGGACGGCAACGGCCGCTGGGCCCAGAAGCGGGGCTTGCCCCGGAGCTTCGGCCATCGGGCGGGTACGGAGCGCCTTCGGGAGATCATCCGCTTTTCCTCGGACGCGGGCATCCGGGCCCTGACGCTCTACGCCTTTTCCACCGAGAACTGGCGGCGGCCGGAGGAGGGGCAGAGCGTGCTCTTTTCCCTGCTCATCGAATACTTCAACAGCGAGATCGACGAGCTCCACGAAAACGACGTGCGCATCACCATCTTCGGCGAGAAGGATCCCTTCCCAGAGAAGGTCCGCACGGCGCTGCTGCGGGCGGAGGACAAGACCCGGAACAACGCCGGCCTGCGCCTTAATATCGCCCTCAATTACGGCAGCCGTGCGGAGATCCTGCGGGCGGTGCGCCGCTGCGCCGAGAAGGCCGTGGAGCTGGGCGCGTATCCCGGGGATGAAGCCTTTGAAAGCGAACTCTATTCCGCCGGTCAGCCGGAGCTGGATCTGATGATCCGCACCAGCGGTGAGGAACGGCTCAGCAACTTCCTCCTGTGGCAGGCGGCTTATGCGGAGCTCTATTTCACGCCCATCTACTGGCCCGACTTCACCCGGGACGAATACATCCAGGCCCTGCGGGAGTTCGCCCGCCGGGGCCGCCGCTTTGGAGGTCTGGCATGAAGAAAACGCTGATCCGCATATTCACGGGAATCTTTCTCATAGGGCTTCTGGTGCTGTGCCTGCATCTCGGGGACATCGTGTTTTTGCTCATCTTCGGCGGTTTCTTTCTGATTACTGTCCGGGAGATGGACAACCTCATCAAGGCCATGGGGAAGGAGATCGTCATCACGCCGGCCTCCATTTTTGCCGGGTTTTTCGGCATCGTTTATTATCTGACGTCCTATAATCTATCGGTGGTGTTCGCCTTCGGGCTGCTCATGGTGGTGGCCACCGTGGTCGGCCAGGTTCTGCTCATGCGAGACGACTTTTCCGCGGCGACCTACTGCCTGCTGCCCTTCGTATACCCCATCCTGAGCGAGTGCGCGCTGGTGGCCATCTACTTTGCTCTGCCCCCCTGGATGGCGAAGACCGCCTGCTGCGCGGCCATTCTGTGCCCCTCTGCGGGGGATACCGCTGCCTATTTCGGCGGCATGGCTTTGGGCAAAACGCCGCTGGCCCCCCAGATCAGCCCCAAGAAGACCGTGGAGGGAGCGGTGTTCAGCCTGCTGGGCTCCACCCTGATGGGCGTGGGACTGTACTTTGCTCAGGCTATTTGGGAGCCGGGGGAGGGCATGGGCCTCTTCGCTTTGATTTCACTGGGCTTTATCTGCGGCGTGGCCGGTCAGTTCGGGGACCTGTTCGCCAGCTGTCTGAAACGCAGCGCGGATATGAAAGATTTTTCGGAGACGCTGCCGGGTCACGGCGGTGTGCTGGATAGGCTGGACAGCGTGCTCCTGTGCGCTCCGGCGGTGCTGGCCTTCTGCATCCTGGCCCTGTCCTGAAAGGAGATCGACTATGAAAAACGTGGCGATCCTGGGCAGCACCGGTTCCATCGGCAGACAGGCCCTGGACGTGGTGAAGGCCCACCCGGATCGGTTCACCCTTTACGGCGTCAGTGCCCACAGCAACGAGGCCGCCTTTCTGGCCTTGCTGCGGGAAACACGGCCCCGGCGGGCAGTGTTTTCTCGACCGCTTTCGGAGACGATCCCCGGTGTGGAGATTTCCTGCGGCGCTGAAGCTCTCTGCGACCTGGCGGCTGATCCCCAGGTGGACGTGGTCGTGCTGGCTATCTCCGGCATCGCCGCTCTGCTGCCGCTGCTTTCAGCGCTGAAGGCGGGGAAGCGGGTGGCCATCGCCAATAAGGAATCCCTGGTCTGCGGCGGCGATCTCGTAAAGGAAGCGTTGAAACAGGGCGGCGGAGAGCTGATCCCCGTGGACAGCGAACAGTCCGCCATCTTTCAGTGCCTCCAAAACGGCCGGCGCGGCGAGGTGGAAAAGCTGATCCTGACGGCCTCGGGCGGGCCCTTCTTTCGCAGGCCGCGGGAGGAGCTGAAGAGCATCACCCCAGCCGAGGCGGTGAAGCATCCTACCTGGTCCATGGGACGGAAGATCTCCCTGGACTCGGCCACGCTCATGAACAAAGGGCTGGAGGTCATGGAGGCGGCCCGGCTCTTCGACTTTCCCGGGGAACGGATCGAGGTGCTGATCCATCCCCAGTCCATCGTCCACAGCATGGTCGCATACCGGGACGGCACCGTCATGGCGAACCTCAGCAACGCCGATATGCGCCTGCCCATCCAGTATGCCATGACCTGGCCGGAGCGGATCCCCTCCCCGGCACAGCCGCTGAAGCTGTGGGCGTCGCCGGATCTGAGCTTCTATAAGCCGGACATGGCTCGGTTCCCGGCCCTCAAAATGGCCTACGACTGCCTGCAGGCCGGCGGCGGCTGCCCCGTGGTCTACAATGGGGCCAACGAACGGGCGGCGGAGCTTTTCTTCTCGGGGCGGCTTGGTTTTTTAGAGATCGAGGACAGCGTGGCCTTTGCCCTGGATCGGTTCCGGAACCGGCCCATGAGCGATCTCGAAGATATCCGGTTGGCTGACGAAGAGGCACGACGGCTGGTAGACGAGTTTCAAGCGACAAGGAGTATGGCATGTCATTAGTACGCATCCTGGAAGCGCTGCTGCTCCTTTCCGTCCTGGTGATGACCCATGAGCTGGGTCACTACACGGCGGGACGGCTGCTGGGCTTCACCATTCTGGAATACGCCATCGGTATGGGCCCCAAGGTGGTGGGCTTCAAAAAGAACGGTATCGAATACAACCTTCGCGCCCTGCCCCTGGGCGGCATGTGCCGCTTCTACGGCGAGGACGACGGCGTCATCAACGAGCGCTGCTTCAACGCGCAAAAGCCCTGGAAGCGGTTCATCGTCATCCTGTCGGGACCGGTCATGAACTTCGTGCTGGCTTTCGTGCTGGCCATGATCCTGCTGTTGGGCTGGGGCGTGACGGACGAAACCAAGGTCGTGGTCCAGAGCGTCACCGAGAGCGGCCCGGCGCAGGCGGCCGGCCTTGAGATCGGGGACACCTTCGTCACCGTGGACGG
>JAZRUD010000507.1:0-2114 GCA_045652385.1 Clostridia bacterium | reverse complement strand
ATATCCACGGAGCCCAGCTGGACCGCTGTCATGCAGGCGTCGAAGCTCATGGGCTTGATCTCCAGCTCCATGCCCAGCTCGTCGGCCAGGAAGTTGGCCAGCGTCACGTCGAAGCCCACGTACTGCTCCTGTCCGGATTTGCTGGTGTCCACGAACTCCATGGGCGCGAAGTCCGGTGACATGGCCACGGTCAGCTTCTTGTTCTCCGCCTTCTTGCAGCCTGCAAAGCTGAGCAGCAGCACCGCCGCCAGCAAAATGATGATCGTTTTTTTCATGGTATGTTTCCTCCGTTTTTTCCTGTTGCTCCGTAGTATATACGCATGTTTATGCTTTGTCAATACATAATTATAAATTTATATCCAGATATTTCCGTACCTTTGTTCCTATGTATGCAAATAATATTCATTTTCGCCGCCGACGCATCGAGGGTGCGGGCAGGGCGGGCGGTCCATGTTCGCCCCTCAGGGACCGGTTTGGCGGCGCGCAAAAAAGCCCCCTTGTAGGTAAGGGGGCTCCATCGAACCCGGGCGGACCGTCCATCTTAGGCGGTGCGCTGCCGGCAGGGCTTCAACTGTACCGCGTTATACCGGCGTTCCCACTTCGATCAGATTTCCGTCCGGATCATAGAAGCGGATGACTTTCTGTCCCCAGCTGTGCGTCATGAGTCTGTTGACATAGCGCACTTCCGGGTAATACCTTTCAAGCTTTTCTATGAAGCCTTCCAAGTCGGCTTCTTCAAAGTAGAGCTCGCAGGCGTTGTTTTCCGGAATGATTTCCTTTCCGAGAAACGCTTTCCAGTATTTCTCCTCCTGCAATACCAAACCTTCCGTCAGGATCATGTTTCCGTCATTATCGAGGATCACCTCAAGATCGAACAGATCATGATAGAACCGTCTGGATCTTTCGATATCCTTGACCACTATCAGAAAGTTCTTTAGTCTCATCTGCATGTACCCCCTGTCCTTGTAAGCTTGCCTTTCGTCACGGACGATCCGCCTGCGACCCCCGTCTCTCATCGTTTAGTATACCGGCGAAGTATGAACATTTCTACCGAAATATGCTGCGAAGACGCCCCGAATTTCGCAATTTGCCCCTGAAGGAGGAACGGCCGAATGACCTACGGTCGATCCGCCCAAAAGGTAACGGCTGCCCTCGGCTTTCGGTTGACATCGGCATGGGAAAATGATATATATAAGCTGTATTGAAATGGTCATATGACCGTTGGCAAGTTACTCCAAAACTATTATGAAAAGAAAGAGGTTCGCACGAATGAAGAAGCTGGATTTGACCCGTTACGGCATCACCGGCACCAAGGAGATCGTCTACAATCCCTCCTACGAGCTGCTGTTCCACGACGAGATGGACCCCACGCTGACCGGCTACGAGAAGGGCCAGCTTTCCGAGCTGGACGCCGTCAACGTCATGACCGGCGTGTACACCGGCCGCTCCCCCAAGGATAAGTTCATCGTCATGGACGAGAACTCCAAGGACACCGTCTGGTGGACCACCGAGGGCTACAAGAACGACAACCACCCCGCCAGCGAGGAGACCTGGGCCGCGGTGAAGAAGCTGGCGCTGGAGGAGCTGTCCCACAAGAAGCTGTACGTCGTCGCCTCCTTCTGCGGCCCCAACCCCGACACCCGCATGTCCGTCCGCTTCTTCATGGAGGTGGCCTGGCAGGCCCATTTCGTTCGCAACATGTTCATCCAGCCCACCCCCGAAGAGGAAGAGACCTTCGAGCCAAACTTCGTGGTCTACACCGCCTCCAAGGCCAAGGTGGAGAACTTCAAGGAGCTGGGTCTCAACTCCGAGACCGCCGTGGTCTTCAACATCACCAGCCGGGAGCAGGTCATTCTCAACACCTGGTACGGCGGCGAGATGAAGAAGGGCATGTTCTCCATGATGAACTACTATCTGCCTCTGTAGGGTATCGCCTCCATGCACTGCTCTGCCAACACCGACATGAACGGCGAGAACACCGCTCTGTTCTTTGGCCTTTCCGGCACCGGCAAGAGCACCCTGTCCACCGACCCCAAGCGTCTGCTGATCGGCGATGACGAGCACGGCTGGGACGACGAGGGCGTGTTCAACTTCGAGGGCGGCTGCTACGCTAA
>JAZRUD010000506.1:0-1233 GCA_045652385.1 Clostridia bacterium | reverse complement strand
CGTGCTGAAGAAATACGGCCAGGACCTGACCGCCCTCGCCAGGGATCAGAAGCTGGACCCGGTCATCGGCCGGGACAACGAGATAAGAAGCGTCATCCGCATCCTTTCCCGTAAAACGAAGAACAACCCCTGCCTCATCGGCGAGCCCGGCGTGGGCAAGACCGCCATCGCGGAGGGCCTGGCCCAGCGGATCAGTCGGGGCGACGTGCCCGAAAACCTGAAGGACCGGCAGCTGTTCGCCCTGGATATGGGCGCGCTGGTGGCCGGCGCCAAGTACCGGGGCGAGTTCGAGGAGCGGCTGAAGGCGGTCCTTGGGGAGGTCAAGCAGAGCGAAGGCAGGATCATCCTGTTCATCGACGAGCTCCACACCATCGTGGGCGCGGGCAAGACCGAGGGCGCCATGCACGCCGGGAACATCCTCAAGCCCATGCTGGCCCGGGGCGAGCCCCACTGCATCGGCGCCACGACCCTGGACGAATATCGGAAGTACATCGAGAAGGACGCCGCCCTGGAGCGCCGGTTCCAGCCGGTGCTGGTGGCGGAACCCAGCGTGGAGGACACCATCTCCATCCTGCGGGGCCTGAAGTCCCGTTACGAGGTCTTCCACGGCGTGAAGATCCGGGACGAGGCGCTGATCGCCGCCGCGGTTCTTTCCAATAGATATATCTCCGACCGGTTCCTGCCGGACAAGGCCATCGACCTGGTGGACGAGGCCTGCGCCATGATCAAGGCGGAGATGAACTCCATGCCCACGGAGATGGACGAGATCTCAAGGAAGATCATGCAGCTGGAGAACGAGGAGGCGGCCCTCTCCGAGGAGACGGACAAGGCGGCCCTCGAACACCTGATGGAGATCCGCAAGCAGCTGGCCGCCCTCCGGGAGACCTTCCACAAGATGAAGGCCAACTGGGAAAACGAGAAGCAGGGCATCAACAAGGTCCAGCAGCTCAGGGAAAAGATCGAAGCCGTGCAGCAGCAGATCGAGAAGGCGGAGAACGAGTACGACCTCAACAAGGCCGCCGCCCTGAAATACGGGGAGCTGCCCAAGCTCCGGAAGGAGCTGGAAAGCGAGGAAGACAAGTCCTCCGAGAAGGAGCACACCCTGCTCCGGGACCACGTGGGCGAGGATGAGACCGCCCAGGTGTTGGCCCGGTGGACGGGCATCCCGGTCTCCAAGCTCCTGGAGAGCGAGCGCAGGAAGCTCCTGCACCTGGACGCCGTGCTCCACGAGCG
>JAZRUD010000505.1:0-1225 GCA_045652385.1 Clostridia bacterium | reverse complement strand
CAAGTGCCGGATCGAGTTCAACGAGATCACCGCCGCCGCCGTCAAGGGCTCCTTCAAGAAAGCCCGGCCCATCAACATGGATCTGGTGGACGCCCAGCAGGCTCGTCGGGTCCTGGACCGGCTGGTGGGCTATAAGATCAGCCCCATCCTCTGGGCCAAGGTGAGGAAGGGCCTGTCCGCGGGGCGGGTCCAGTCCGTGGCTACCCGGATCATCTGCGACCGGGAGGAGGAGATCAACGAATTTGTTCCCAGGGAATACTGGACGATCACCGCTCAGCTCCAGGGGAAGAAGCTCTTTGAAGCCAAGTTCACCAACTGGGGCGATCGAAAGGAGCTCCATACCGAGGCGGAGACCAAGCAGGTCCTTGCCCGCATCGACGGAAAGCCGTTCAAAGCCGTGGAGGTGAAGACCGGGGAGAAGAAGCGCCATGCGGCGCCGCCCTTCACCACGTCCAGCCTGCAGCAGGAGGCGTCCCGGAAGCTGAACTTCACCGCCAAGCGGACCATGCAGGTGGCCCAGCAGCTCTATGAGGGCGTGGACATCGGCAAAAAGGGGCCCGTAGGCCTGATCTCCTACATCCGCACCGATTCCGTCCGCATCAGCAAGGAGGCTCAGGCGGCGGCCCTCGAATATATCGAAAAGAACTACGGGGCGGAGTACGTCCCCACCCAGCCCAATGTGTACCGGGGCCGCAGCAACGCTCAGGACGCCCACGAGGCCATCCGGCCCACGGATCTCAAGAACAGCCCCAAGGAGCTGAAAGCGAGCCTCAGCGCCGAGCAGTACAAGCTCTACAAGCTGATCTACGAGCGCTTCCTCTCCAGCCAGATGAGCGAAGCGGTCCTGGAGACCACCACCGCCGCCTTCGACGTGAACGGGGTCACCTTCAAGTCCGCCGGGGTCCGCACCCTGTTCCCGGGCTTCACCGTCATCTACACCGAGGGCCGGGACGATCAGGGGGAGAAGGAGGTCCAGCTGCCGCCCATCCGGGAAGGGGACAGCTTCCAGCCCAAGGCGATCACCCCCGAGCAGAAGTTCACCCAGCCCCCCGCCCGGTACACCGAGGCGACCCTGGTGAAGACCCTGGAGGAGAAGGGTATCGGCCGCCCCTCCACCTACGCGCCCACTGTGTCCACCATTCTGGATCGCGAGTATGTCATCAAAGAGGGTAAGTATCTGCATATCACCAATCTGGGCCGTGTGGTGACGACCCTGATGAAGGAT